>CAYMXG010000031.1:0-13602 GCA_964394115.1 uncultured Enterobacteriaceae bacterium
ACTGTCCGGCCATACCCTTCCAGAAGCAGGTGGTGGCGGCAGCGGTTATGGTGATGCCGCGCTCCTGTTCCTGCTCCATCCAGTCCATGACGGCATTACCGTCATGCACTTCCCCTAGCTTGTGGGAGACGCCGGTGTAATAAAGGATGCGTTCGGTGGTGGTCGTCTTGCCGGCATCGATGTGAGCCATGATGCCGATATTCCGATACCTCTCAATGGGGGTTGCGCGCGCCACGACCTGTTCCGTCCGATTCTGACCATCACCAGCGATAATGCGAGAAGGCTTTGTTTGCTTCGGCCATCTTGTGCATGTCTTCGCGCTTCTTCATTGCGGAGCCGCGATTTTCAGATGCATCCATCAATTCTCCGGCGAGACGCAGCCCCATATCCTTTTCACCACGGCCCTTGGCAGCTTCAACCATCCAGCGCATGGCCAGCGCGACGCTGCGTTCAGAGCGAATTTCCACCGGGATCTGATACGTGGCCCCACCCACACGCCGTGACTTGACCTCCACCAGTGGCCGCACGTTGTCGAGGGCCTTGGTGAAAATCTCTATGGGGTCGCTCTTGCGCTTGGTCTCGATTTCACCGAGCGCGCCGTAGACTATCTTTTCAGCGATGGATTTTTTGCCACGCCGCATCACCATGTTGATAAAGCGGGCAACCACATGATTACCGTACTTCGGATCCGGGAGGATCTCCCGCTTTTCAGCACCTCTTCGCCTGGACATGACAGCGGGATTCCCGTGGTTGGATGGATCAGGATTTCGGACGCTTGGCGCCGTACTTGGAACGGCCCTGTCGGCGGTCACCTACGCCCTGCGTATCCAGCGTACCGCGCACCGTGTGATAGCGAACACCGGGCAGGTCCTTTACGCGGCCACCACGAATAAGAATCACCGAGTGCTCCTGCAAATTGTGGCCTTCACCGCCGATGTACGTCGTTACTTCCTGGCCATTGGTCAGACGTACGCGCGCCACCTTGCGCAGCGCTGAATTGGGCTTCTTGGGTGTGGTTGTGTAGACGCGCGTGCAAACTCCACGCTTCTGCGGGCAGGCCTGAAGTGCAGGCACGGCGCTCTTGTTGCGTTGCTGGCGCCGCGGCTTTCTGACTAATTGATTTATCGTCGCCATTCTCGTTGCGTCCGTTAGCTATTTATCAGCCACCACCGTTGCTGCCGCGCCGGGCGGCAATAACCGGGCCAGAAAATCGGCCGTGCGGGCGATAGTTATGGGTGGTGGAATCGGGGCCATCCGGTACGGAAAAATGCGGGTTCCGGCGCGGTTGCAGGGGCCCAAAATACAGATGGCAGGCCGGGTGTTGCCCAGCCTGCCAACAAAGAAGCGGAATTTTATTGGTCTTAGAGGATATGTGTCAAGCCGGGGTTTCAACCAGTCCCGGTTTCCTCCGCCACCGCCTCACCTCCGGCCAATCCGGGGAATGCCGCCAATTCACCGCCAGCCGCGGCCGGATTGAGTTCCAGCGCCGCCTTGCGTCGGCGTTCCCCGTGATACGCCAAGCCCGTCCCGGCCGGTATCAGCCGGCCAACGATGACGTTCTCCTTCAGCCCACGCAGGTCGTCCCGCTTGCCGCTGACACTGGCCTCGGTAAGCACCCGGGTGGTTTCCTGGAACGACGCCGCTGATATAAAGGACTCCGTGGACAGGGACGCCTTGGTAATTCCCAGTAAGACCGGTTCCCAGACCGCCTTCATCTTGCCCTGCTCCTCCATTCGGTCGTTTTCCTCCAGCGCCCGGGCACGTTCAACCTGTTCGCCCTTGAGAAAATCGGTATCCCCGGGGCTGGCGATTTCGACCTTGCGCAGCATCTGACGCACAATCACCTCGATGTGCTTGTCATTGATTTTGACGCCCTGGAGACGGTAGACCTCCTGGATTTCATTAACGATATAGCTCGCCAGGGCATGAACGCCCATCAGCCGCAGGATGTCATGGGGTGCGGGAGGTCCGTCCACCACGGCCTCGCCTTTCTCTACGTGTTCACCCTCAAACACCGTGATGTGGCGCCACTTTGGGATCAACTCTTCATGCTGTTCGCCATCCGCGTCGGTGATAATAAGGCGCTGTTTGCCCTTGGTATCCTTGCCAAAACTGACCGTGCCGGATATTTCGGCGAGAACGGCGGGCTCCTTTGGCTTGCGGGCCTCAAACAGATCCGCAACGCGTGGCAGTCCACCGGTAATGTCACGGGTTTTCAGGGATTCCTGCGGCAGGCGGGCAATGACGCCACCGACTTTCACCTGGTCGCCGTCCAGCACGGTAATGACGGCCTTTGGCGGCAATGGGTAATGCGCGGGGATGTCAGTGCCCGGGATCTTCAGATCGCGACCCTTCTCGTCAACCAGCTTCACGGTCGGTCGCATGTCCTTGGCGGCGCCGCTGCGCATCTTGGCATCCATCACAACAATGTTGGTCAACCCCGTGATCTCGTCCACATTGCGGGTAACCGTCACGCCTTCAGTGATATCCGAGAACAGTACCCGCCCCGCCACTTCCGTGATAACCGGATGCGTGTGCGGATCCCAGGTCGCAACGCGCGCCCCGGCCTTGACCACCGCGCCGTCGGCCGCGGTAACAACCGCACCGTAGGGCACCTTGTAACGTTCGCGCTCCCGACCCACTTCATCCTGGACCGCCAGTTCGCCGGAGCGGGAAATGACCACCTTCTTGCCCGCCTCGTGTTCCAGCAATTTGATGTTGTGGAGCCGGATTGTGCCGCCGTACTTGACTTCAATGCTGCTGGCGGCGGCAGCCCGCGATGCCGCGCCACCGATGTGGAACGTGCGCATCGTGAGCTGTGTCCCCGGCTCACCAATGGACTGCGCCGCAACCACGCCGACAGCCTCGCCATTGTTGACCCTGTGCCCACGCCCCAGGTCGCGGCCGTAACACGCTGCACAGATGCCATACCGGGTCTCACAGGTTATGGCCGAACGCACAAGCACTTCATCAATGCCATGGTCATCCAGCACATCGACCCATTGCTCGTTCATCAGCGTCCCGGCCGGGATCACTATCTCATCCGAAGCCGGACGCACCGCATCCAGCGCCAGGGTGCGGCCCAACACCCGTTCACGCAGCGGTTCCACCACATCGCCGCCCTCAATCAGGGAGGTCATGGTCACTCCGGCTACGGTTCCGCAATCCACCTCGGTGACCACCAGATCCTGGGCGACGTCGACCAGGCGGCGCGTCAGATAACCTGAATTGGCGGTCTTCAGTGCTGTATCCGCCAGGCCCTTGCGCGCACCATGGGTGGAGATGAAGTACTGCAACACATCCAGTCCCTCGCGGAAATTCGCCGTGATTGGCGTTTCAATAATGGAACCGTCCGGTTTTGCCATCAGGCCGCGCATCCCGGCAAGCTGCCGGATCTGCGCGGCGGAACCGCGCGCCCCGGAGTCCGCCATCATGAAAATGGAGTTGAACGAGGTCTGCCGGACAATATTGCCCTTCGCATCGGTGATTTCATCCGTACCCAGTTTGTCCATCATGGCCTTGGCCACCAGGTCGTTGGTGTGCGACCAGATGTCTACAACCTTGTTGTAACGCTCGCCATCAGTGATCAGGCCCGAGGTGTACTGCTGCTCAAACTGCTTAACCTGGCCTTCGGCCTTGGCAATGATGTCGTTCTTCTGTTCCGGAACAACCATGTCATCAATACCAAAAGATACGCCGGCACGGGTGGAATAATGGAACCCGGTGTACATCAGCTGGTCGGCAAAGATCACCGTCGCCTTCAGCCCGAGTCGCCGATAGCAGAGGTTTATGAGTTTTGACAACGCCTTCTTGTTGATAACCTGATCGACCAGGGCGAACGCCATCCCATCCGGCAGCAGCCGCGACAGCAATGCCCGGCCGACTGTGGTATCCACGCGCTGGATAATTTCCTTGCGCTCGTTGTTCTCTTCAATGACAACTTCCCGAATACGCACGGAAACCTTGGCGTGCAAATCGACATGACCACCTTCATACGCCCGGTGCACTTCGTCCACGTCTGCAAAGCGCATCCCCGAACCACGTGCCGCTGCCGAATCGCGAGTGAGGTAGTAAAGGCCGAGTACAACATCCTGAGTCGGAACGATGATCGGTTCGCCGTTTGCGGGGGAGAGGATGTTATTGGTAGACATCATGAGCGTACGCGCTTCCAGCTGCGCCTCAATGGACAACGGCACGTGCACGGCCATCTGGTCGCCGTCAAAGTCGGCATTAAACGCGGTACACACCAGCGGGTGCAGCTGGATCGCCTTGCCTTCAATCAATACCGGTTCGAACGCTTGAATCCCGAGGCGATGGAGTGTCGGCGCCCGATTCAACATAACCGGGTGCTCGCGGATGACCTCCTCCAGTACGTCCCAGACCTCCGGCCCCTCGCGTTCCACCAGCTTCTTGGCGGCCTTGATCGTGGTCGCCAGTCCGCGCCGCTCGAGCTTGCTGAATATGAACGGTTTGAACAGCTCCAGGGCCATCTTTTTCGGCAACCCGCATTGATGCAGCTTCAGCGTCGGTCCGACGACAATTACCGAGCGGCCCGAATAGTCCACGCGCTTGCCGAGGAGGTTCTGGCGGAAGCGGCCCTGCTTGCCCTTGATCATGTCGGCCAGCGATTTGAGCGGCAACTTGTTCGTGCCGGTGATGGCACGACCGCGGCGACCGTTATCCAACAGGCCGTCCACAGCTTCCTGCAACATGCGCTTCTCGTTGCGCACGATGATGTCAGGGGCACTCAGGTCAAGCAGCCGCTTGAGGCGGTTATTGCGATTAATAACGCGCCGGTAGAGGTCATTGAGATCGGAGGTCGCAAAGCGGCCGCCATCCAATGGCACCAGTGGCCGCAACTCCGGCGGCAGTACCGGCAGTACCTGCATTACCATCCATTTCGGCTTGTTACCGGACTTTAAAAATGCCTCAAGCAACTTCAGGCGCTTGGAAAGTTTGCGCAGTTTCGTTTCCGAATTGGTTTCCGGGATCTCCTTGCGCAGCTTGGCAACCTCGGCTTCTATATCAATGGCGGCCAACAGGTCATGTATGGCCTCAGCGCCCATCTTCGCCTCGAATTCATCGCCGTATTGTTCTATGGCTTCAAGATAGCTTTCCTCTGTCAGCAACTGGCCGCGCTCAAGCTGAGTCATGCCCGGCTCAATAACCACATAAGCTTCGAAATAAAGCACTCGCTCAATCTCGCGCAGCGTCATATCCAGCAACAGCCCCATGCGCGACGGCAGGGACTTCAAATACCAGATGTGCGCAACCGGGCTGGCCAGATCAATGTGACCCATGCGCTCGCGCCGCACCTTTGACAAGGTGACCTCGACGCCGCACTTCTCACACACCACGCCGCGATGCTTGAGGCGCTTGTACTTGCCGCACAGGCATTCATAGTCCTTGACCGGCCCGAAAATCTTGGCGCAGAAAAGGCCATCCCGCTCCGGTTTGAACGTGCGGTAATTAATGGTCTCCGGCTTCTTGACCTCGCCATACGACCATGACTTGATCTTCTCCGGCGATGCCAGACCGATCGTAATTGCGTCGAATTCCTCGGTCTGTCCCTGTTGTTTCAGAAGTCTAAGCAAGTCTTTCAATGCCACTCCCTCCCGCGCCTTCCTTCCGGTTGGCGCGATTCAAACAAAAAATCAACGTTCTTCAAGTGCAATGTCGATGGCCAGCGACCGGATTTCCTTCACCAGCACGTTAAACGACTCCGGCATGCCCGCCTCCATATGGTGATTGCCATCGACGATGTTCTTGTACATTTTCGTCCTGCCGTTCACGTCGTCGGACTTTACCGTGAGCATTTCCTGCAACGTGTACGCAGCACCGTAGGATTCCAGCGCCCACACCTCCATCTCACCGAAGCGCTGTCCGCCGAACTGTGCCTTGCCGCCCAGCGGTTGTTGCGTAACCAGGCTGTAGGGTCCGGTGGAACGGGCATGCATCTTGTCATCCACTAGATGGTTCAGCTTCAGCATGTACATGTAACCGACGGTTACCGGGCGGTCGAACCGCTCTCCGGTGCGGCCATCAAACAGGACCGTCTGGCCGCTGCGCGGCAGACCGGCCAGCTCCAGCATCTGACGAATCTCCGCCTCGCTGGCACCGTCAAACACAGGGGTGGCCATCGGCACACCGGAACGCAGATTACCCGCGAGTCGCGTAACCTCCTCGGCGGAAAGCGACTCCAGCTTTTCCTTCTTGCTGTTGTTGTTATAAATCTTGTCCATGAACGCGCGCAATTCAGATGCTGCGGCATGGCGATCGAGCATCTCGCCGATGCGCAGGCCGAGACCCTTCGCCGCCCATCCAAGGTGGGTTTCCAGCACCTGACCCACATTCATGCGGGATGGCACGCCAAGCGGATTGAGCACGATGTCCACCGGCGTCCCGTCCTGCATATGCGGCATGTCTTCAACCGGCACGATGGTCGAGATGACACCCTTGTTACCGTGCCGACCCGCCATTTTGTCACCCGGCTGCACGCGCCGTTTCACTGCCAGATAAACCTTCACCATCTTGAGTACGCCAGGGGCAAGGTCGTCCCCCGAGGTCAGCTTGGCGCGCTTTTCTTCAAAGCGGCTGTCGAGTTCCTTGCGCAGGATGTCCAACTGCGCTGAAGTCTGTTCCAGGATCTGATTGGCATCGTCATTGCGCAGGCGAATTTCAAACCATTTTTCCCGGGGCGTATCGCTCATGTAGGTCTTGGTGATCTTGTCGCCCGCGCGCAGTCCCGCCGGTCCGCCCTCGGCAACCTTGCCCAGCAAGTGTCTTTCGGTACGCTGGTAGATGCCGTCTTCCATGATGCGGAACTGGTCGTTCAAGTCCTTTCGCACCTGATTCAGTTCGGCCTCCTCTATTTCCAATGCGCGCGCATCCTTCTCCACACCGTCACGGGTGAACACGTGCACATCGATTACCGTGCCGTTCATGCCCGACGGAACGCGCAACGACGTATCCTTTACGTCGGATGCCTTTTCCCCGAATATCGCGCGCAGCAGCTTTTCTTCCGGCGTCAACTGTGTCTCGCCCTTCGGCGTGACCTTGCCGACCAAAATGTCGCCGACATTGACTTCGGCGCCGATGAAAACGATGCCGGACTCGTCCAGCTTGTTCAGCGCACTTTCGCTGACGTTGGGAATATCCGCGGAAATCTCTTCCGGGCCGAGCTTCGTATCACGGGCAACACAGGTAAGTTCCTCGATATGGATGGTGGTAAACCGATCCTCCTGTACCACGCGCTCCGAGATAAGTATCGAGTCCTCAAAGTTGCAACCATTCCAGGGCATGAATGCCACCAGCATGTTCTGACCCAGGGCCAATTCCCCGAGGTCCGTGGCCGGACCGTCGGCCAGCACGTCACCTTTGGCCACGACGTCCCCCGGCTTGACCAGCGGTTTCTGGTTTATGCAGGTGTTCTGGTTTGAGCGCGTGTATTTCGTCAGGTTGTAGATATCGACGCCGGGCTCTCCGGCCACGACTTCAGCATCCAGAACGCGGATGACTATCCGGCTGGCGTCGACGGAATCGACCACACCCCCGCGATCCGCGGCAACCGTGACGCCGGAATCCATCGCCACGGTGCGCTCAATCCCGGTACCGACCAGTGGTTTCTCGGTACGCAGCGTCGGTACCGCCTGCCGCTGCATGTTGGAACCCATCAATGCGCGGTTGGCATCATCGTGTTCAAGGAAAGGGATCAGCGCCGCAGCCACGGAAACAATCTGGCGCGGGGAGACGTCCATGTATTCAACGCGGTCGGGGCCTATCAGTGCAAATTCGTTCTGGTGCCGGCAGGAGACCAACTCGTCAACCAGGGCACCCTTTTCGTTCAGGGTGCTGTTTGCCTGCGAGATCACATACTCACCCTCTTCGATGGCAGACAGGTACTCAATCTGATCCGTCACCCGCCCCTTGGTGACACGGCGATAGGGGGTTTCCAGAAATCCGTACTCGTTCGCACGTGCATACACGGCGAGCGAATTTATCAGGCCAATATTTGGTCCCTCCGGAGTTTCAATGGGACAAACACGCCCATAGTGCGTTGGATGGACGTCACGGACCTCAAAACCCGCCCGCTCGCGCGTCAGGCCGCCCGGACCCAGCGCGGATATGCGGCGCTTATGCGTGATCTCGGACAAGGGATTGTTCTGATCCATGAACTGGGAGAGTTGCGAGGAACCAAAAAATTCCTTGATAACGGCGGACACCGGCTTGGCATTGATGATCTCCTGCGGCATCAGACCTTCGGATTCCGCGAGACTGAGCCGCTCCTTCACCGCCCGCTCCACGCGGACCAGTCCCACGCGGAACTGGTTCTCCGCCATTTCACCCACGCTGCGCACGCGGCGATTGCCCAGATGATCAATGTCATCCACCGTGCCTTTGCCATTGCGGATGCTGACCAGTGTCTTGACGACATCAATGACATCGGACATGTCGCCGAATTCACGGAACGCCTTCTTCGAATCCTCGTCCGAGCGCTGATGGAAATACTTCCCGTCGTAAATGACACCTGGACCCGTGGACGACTTGCGCCCGACGCGCCGATTGAACTTCATCCGGCCGACCGGGGAAAGATCATAACGATCCGAGCTGAAGAACAGGTTTTTGAACAGGCTCTCGGCGGCGTCCTTGGTCGGGGGTTCGCCCGGGCGCATCATCCGATAGATTTCAATCTGCGCCTCCAGCGGCGTATTGGTACCGTCCATGCGCAAGGTCTCGGAAATATACGGCCCGCGATCCAGTTCGTTGGTGTACAGCGTATGCACCTCGAGATCGCCGGCGGCATTAAGCTTTTTGAGAATTTCATCGGTGATGCCGGCATTGGCCTCGGCCAGCAGTTCCCCGGTTTTGGTATCAATGACGTCGCGGGACAGCACTTTCCCCTGCAGGTATTCCGCCGGGACCTCCAGTTGCTTCAGGCCGAGCGCTTCAATTTCGCGTATATGCCGCGCGGTGATGCGCCGGTCACGCTCAACCACGACCTTGCCCTTGCTGTCCTTGATATCAAAGGACACGGTCTCGCCCCGCAACCGCTCGGCGACCAACTTGAGAAAGATCCCTTTCCGGTTGAACGTGAACAGATTGGTTTCGAAAAAAATCTGCAGCATGTCCTGCGTGTTGTAGCCCAGGGCGCGCAACAACACTGTCGCCGGGATTTTGCGCCGACGATCGATGCGGCAATAAACCATGTCCTTGGGATCGAATTCAAAATCCAGCCAGGAACCGCGGTAAGGGATGACGCGGGCGGAATACAAAAGCTTGCCGGAGGAGTGGGTCTTGCCACGATCATGTTCGAAGAAAACACCGGGCGAACGATGCAATTGCGAAACAATCACGCGCTCGGTGCCGTTGATGACAAAGGTTCCGGTGCGGGTCATCAGCGGGATTTCTCCCATGTATACGTCCTGTTCCTTGACGTCCTTGACCACCTTGTTATTGAGTCCGGCCTCCTTGTCATATATGACCAGCCGGACTTTCACGCGCAGCGATGCCGCGAAAGTCAACCCGCGCTGTTGACATTCCTTGACATCAAAAACCGGGGTGCCGAGCACGTAACTTACATACTCCAGCACGGCATTCCCGGAATAGCTTTCAATGGGAAACACTGATCGGAAGGCTGCCTGCAAGCCCAGCTCCGTGCGATTGTCGACCGTAACCTCGGGCTGCAGAAACTTCTTGTAGGAATTTATCTGCATCTCCAACAGGTAGGGAACCTTCAGGATAGTCGGCCGCTTGCCGAAATCTTTCCGGATCCGCTTTTTCTCGGTGTAGGAGTACGCCATGTTTTAATCCCTCAGAATCTCGTTAAGCCAATTACCAATGCAAGCGCAAGCTGCCGGTTCTCGAATCCGGCAGCTTGCCCTCGCTGCATACTTCAGTCGCCAATTACCGCTTACTTGATTTCGACCGTGGCCCCGGCGTCCTGCAATTGCTTCTTGACGTCCGCGGCTTCCGCCTTGGCCACGCCTTCCTTCACAGTTGACGGCACACCCTCAACCAGGTCCTTGGCTTCCTTCAGGCCCAGACCCGTGAGCGCGCGGATCACCTTGATGACACCGACCTTATTCTCACCAAACCCGGTCATGATCACGTTGAACTCTGTCTGTTCCTCGACAGCAGCTGCAGCGCCGCCTGCCGGCATCGCCGCTACTGCAACCGGGGCGGCCGCGGACACGCCCCATTCCTTTTCCAGTTCACCGATCAACTCCACCAGCTCCATTACCGGCATTTTGCCCAGCGCCTGCTTTATCTCTTCACGTGTAACTGACATTTTCGCTACTCCTCAAAATTTAATTGGTAACCCATAACAGGTTTACGTTAGTTGACCCAGGAATCGTCTCAGCCAGCCTGCTGACTATCTCTGTAAGCAGCGAGCAATCTGACAAATTGTGCCTCCGGCTCCGCCAGCACACGCACGAATTTGCTGAGCGGTGCCTGAAAGACACCCAGCAGAATTGAACGTGCCTGTTCGAGCGACGGCAGATTCGCCAATTTCTCCAGCGCCGTGGCGTCAAACAGCTTTCCGTCAACCGCCACCAGCTTCACGATCAACTTCTCGTTTTGCTTGGAAAAATCGCGAATGACTTTGGCTGCCGATCCCGGCGCGTCGCCGGCAAAGGCCAGCAGCAGTGGTCCAACCAACTTCTCGTTCATGCAGGCGAATTGCGTGCCCTCGAAGGCCCTGCGCGCCAACGTATTGCGCACGACCTTGACGGTTACCCCGGACTTGCGCGCCGAACTTCGCAACTGCGTCAGTTCGGACACGGTCAGTCCCGCATATTCGGCTGCGATGACATTGGAAGTACGGGCAGCTGCTCCTGCAACCTCGCTTACGATTGCCTGCTTTTGCTCCAAATTAAGGCTCACTTCCAGTTCCTCCTGTTGCCGTGATGGCATGCTCTGCATGGCCCGGAATTTCCGGGTTGCGCATTCCGCCGTCCGGCGGGCATGCCGTGTTTCTCATCACGGTGGCCTTCCCAGGTCTTCACCTGTTCGGGTGGCACCGTCTGCGCAGACGCACCACGAGGGCGCATTAAGTCGGGCTTGCCAATGGCAAGTGACGACACCTGCGGTCTTTGACGGCCGGCAAATTCCATGCTGCCAGCCCAAAGTCCAAACTCAACCAGTTACCGCATACTGCCACGCGGAATGCCTTAAATCCCGAGGCTACCCGGGTCCACGAGAATGCCCGGACCCATGGTCGTCGACAAACTGAGCTTTTTAAGAAAGATACCCTTGGCGGTCGGCGGCTTGGCCTTGTTGAGGTCATGCAGCAGCGCCGTGAAATTTTCCGTCAATGCTTCGGGCGGGAACGAGATCTTTCCGATGGCACAATGCACGATGCCATTCTTGTCCGCACGAAATTGCACCTGGCCAGCCTTCGCATTCTTCACTGCCAGTCCGACATCCTTGGTTACCGTTCCGACCTTCGGGTTCGGCATCAATCCACGCGGACCGAGCAGCTTGCCGAGCTTGCCCACCACTGCCATGGCCGATGGGGCGGCCACAACCACGCCGAAATCATTCAGTCCGGCGAGGATCTGATCCGCAAGATCCTGCATGCCGACATAGTCTGCGCCGGCTGCCTGGGCATCCTTCGCCTGGTCGCCATCGGCAAACACGGCAACTTTTACCGTCTTGCCGGTGCCACGCGGAAGCACCGAGGAACCCCGCACTGTTTGATCCGACTTGCGCGGGTCGATACCCAGGTTGATGGCCACGTCCACGGACTCATCGAACTTGGCCGTGGCGCAGGCCTTCAGCAATTGGAGGGCTTCGCTTAATCCATGCAACTTGCCCGGCTCCACTTTTTCCCGGTAGGCCTTCACTCGTTTCGGCATGCCGCTCATGGCTTAGACCCCCTCCGTATCGATGCCCATACTGCGGGCGGTCCCGGCGATGGTCCGGACTGCGGCATCAAGTCCCGCGGCGGTCAGGTCCTGCGCCTTGGTCCTGGCAATTTCTTCCAATTGGGCGCGCGTCACCTTGCCAACCTTGGTGGTGTTCGGCGTGCCGCTGCCTTTCTCGGCACCCGCGGCCTTCTTCAGCAGGTGCGCTGCGGGCGTCGTCTTGGTGACAAAGGTAAAGCTGCGGTCCGAGTAAACGGCGATAACCACGGGGACCGGGATACCTTTTTCCAGTGTCTGAGTCTGCGCGTTGAACGCTTTGCAGAACTCCATGATGTTGACACCGTGCTGGCCCAACGCCGGACCAACCGGCGGGCTGGGGTTGGCCGCGCCCGCGGCCACCTGCAGCTTGATATACGTCTCAATCTTCTTAGCCATCGTCTGCTCCTCCGGGTTCAAGCGCCCGCCAAAGCGGGCTCCCCGACCGTTTGTTCAGCAACCCCTGGAACTGCTTGCTGCCGCTATTCCTTCTCAACCTGCGTGAATTCCAGTTCCACCGGCGTTGAGCGTCCGAATATCAGAACCGATACGCGCAACCGGCTCTTTTCATAATTCACTTCCTCGACCACACCGTTGAAATCCGTGAATGGGCCATCCACAACCCGCACCACTTCGCCGGGCTCAAACAGCACCTTGGGACGCGGCTTGTCGGCACCGTCCTCCACGCGCTGCAATATCGCATTCGCCTCAGCGTCGCTGATTGGCGCGGGTTTGTCCGGAGTGCCGCCGATAAATCCCAGCACTTTTGGCGACTCCTTGACCAGATGCCAGGAATCATTGTCCATCTCCATCTGCACCAGAACATAGCCGGGGAAAAATTTGCGCTCACTCTTGCGCTTCTTGCCGTCGCGCATTTCCACAACTTCCTCGGTGGGAACGAGAATCTCGCCGAATTTCGATTCCAGCCCGCTACGACGGATACGCTCACGCAACGACTTCATTACGTGATTTTCAAATCCCGAATAGGCATGGACCACGTACCAGCGCAACGTCATTTGCTCAGCTCCCTGTTCCAATCACGAACCGAATACCCCAACCAAGGAGCAAGTCCAATGCCCACATTACCAGCGCCGAGAGGACGACCATCAGAATCACCAGGCCGGTCGTCTGCACAGTCTCTTCCCGCGTCGGCCACACCACTTTGCGCACTTCAATCTGCGATTCGTGAAAAAATGCCAACACCGCGCGCCCTTTCTCGGTGCGCGCTGCCACCAGTACCGCAACCAGGGCGCAGGCCAGCAACCCCACCACACGCAGCAGGACGGAATGGCTGGCAAATACGTAATAGCCTCCCATCCCGCCACAGACCAGCAGCGCAGCGAACACCAGTTTCAGCGCGTCTGTCCTGTTGTCGATGGTTTCGACCTGGGCATTCATTTCATTTTTCATCTTCTTCCGGGCCGACCTTGCTACGTCCTGCTTCATCCTGATGATTGGCAGGCCAGGAGGGAATCGAACCCCCAACCTGCGGTTTTGGAGACCGCCGCTCTGCCAATTGAGCTACTGGCCTATTGAAATCAGCTATAAGCTACAAGCTATAAGTGAAAAGAATCTGCAGGTGCATCGGCGCCCGATGCCCGGCATTGGAGCATTCACTTATGGCTTATTGCTTATGGCTGTTACTTGATAACCTTTGCCACGACACCGGCGCCGACGGTACGGCCGCCCTCGCGAATGG
>CAYMXG010000032.1:0-13538 GCA_964394115.1 uncultured Enterobacteriaceae bacterium
GCGCGTGGCAAATCCCGCCGGAGTAAACAGGCCGACGCCGGGCGCGAGCGCTTCACGGAAATCCACCACGTCCATGGCGAAAAAGTCCTGGGTAAACTCACCGTCCATCCAGGTCAGCATTCCATCGAGACGCCAGTCATCGGAAACTGCGAAACTGAATTCAGACTCGATGCCATAGACTTCCGCTTCCGGAATATTGCCTGTGCCACCCGCGAAGGGGACCGGATCCTCCTGCATGAACTGCAGGTTCTCATAGTCGTAGAAGAATCCCACCACATTCAGGCGCAAGCGGTGATCGTAAAAGAGATTCTTCGACCCAATTTCAAAAGAAGTAACCTCTTCCGGTTTGAACTCCACCGGCAGGAAAATTGCGCCGCCGCGCAGCGCACCGGGATTGGAGCCGCCGTTTTTGAAGCCGGTGGAAACCAGGCCGTAGAGGAGATTGTCCCCGGTGAGATTGACATCCAGTCCCGCCTTCCAGGTAACTTTCGAATCCTTCACCCGCAAATCGGGCGCCGGTCCAAAAACTCCAAAGAACTGTACTGTCTCGTCCAACTGGTCCTCGTGTTGGTAGCGGAGTCCGCCGGTGGCGGCGAACATGTCGTTGATACGGTACGTGCCCTGGCCGTAGAACGCATAATCTTCACGGCTCAGGGTCCTGGCCTCGACAAAGCTCAACACCGATGCAAACGGCGGCAAGGTTTGCGCCGAGGGGTTGTTGACGGCATCTTCAAAAGCCGAAAACGGCGCCGGACCGGTTGCCTCCAGGAAATGGTTGAAATTTTCATGGTGCAGGTAGTACCCGCCGGCCACCCAATCCAGTTTCTCACCGCTGAAACTCAGGTTGACTTCCTGGGTAACAGCCTCTGAATCGTTGTCCCAGAACGGCAGCACGTCCCAGTTGTTGGGCGGCACGCCGAATATGCCAAGGCCATTGACGTCGATGCTGATCAGGGACTCGTTGAGCCGATCTCCGTCCACCGACTGATTCTTCTCCAGTTTTTGCCACCCGGTCAGGGATTTCAGCACCACACCCGACCAGGGTGTTTCCCACTCGATAATGGCGGAAACGCTTTTATTCTCGACTGCAAAGAACCCGGCATAATCCTGGCTTAATTCCCGTTCATCGGAATTGGGATCCAGCACATTTTTCTGCGCCGCTGCGTGCTGATCGGAATCCTGCAGGAATCCGGAAAGCAAAACCGAGAATGTGTCAATTGGCTCCCAGCGCAAAGCGATCCTGCCGGTTACGGAGTCCGCATCATCCAGGTCATAACCGTCAAGCGCCCCACCTTCGATTTCCGCGAACCCGTCGCGATCATATTTCTGCACGGAGCCGCGAATGGCCAGACCGTCGGTGAGCGGAACATTCACGTCACCCCGTATCCTGATGTTGTCGTAAGTTCCGTAGCTGAATTCAGCCGAACCATCCAGGTCATCGAACCCGGGTTTCCGGGTGACGATATCGATGGCGCCACCGTTGGTTCCCTGCCCGAACTCGGTTCCCTGCGGTCCGCGGTACACATCCACACGCTCGATATCGCCGAGATCCAGTCCCAGCGCCAGCGGGTTGGCAAGATAGATGCCATCGACGTACACCAGCACGCTCGGCTGGGTCGCCAGGTTCTGCGCGGTCTCCCAGCCGACGCCGCGGATTGCCACCACGCGTCCCGCGCCGTCGTTCTTGGCGATGGTGAGTCCGGGGATGTAACCATTGAAATTATCCAGCCTGACGATATTGGAACGATCGAAGTCCTGGCCGGAAACTACGGACACGGCGATCGGCGCATCCTGAATATCGACTTCGCGTTTGCGGGCAGTAACGACTACCTCTTCCAGCACCGGGCCGGAGACTTGGGCCGCGGCGCGAGTGGGTGCAACCGCTGCCGCGATTGCGGAGCTTGCCACGATTATCGCTGGCAGCCAGCGGGATTCATTCCTGAAAAGTTTCACAAGCAGTACCTCCGCTGCAAAGTCAGCGTCCTGATTTCATTTTGCGGAACATTCGATTTATCCGCAACACTTGCAGGCGGAAAATTTCACCAATGCCGCCCGGGAATCGAATCTGAACTTGATCGCGAATCAGGACGCCAGGCGCAAGGTTACGTTACGTGTTCAGGGATTTTCATGCGCTAGCCGGTGCGATTCTGTTTCCGGGCGGCAGGTTTACGTTGCGTGTTCAGGGATTATCAGGTATTCGCTGCAGCGATATTTTTCCCGGGCGTCAAGGTTACGTTGCGTGTTCAGGGATTTTCAGGCGTTCGCTGAGGCGACTCCGTTCCCGGGTGGCGTGGAGGCTGCATCCTTGCCGTGAACATAAGTATTGCCAGCACCAGCAGCGATATACCCTGAAACACCGGCGCAAATCCGCCAAACGTATCGCCGATGAAGCCGCCCAGGACCGGGCCCAGCATCGCGATGGTCGTGACCAGGTTGAGCGTGCCCAGGATCTCGGCATTATCCCTGGTGCCGAAGTAGTTGACCAGTAACATGATGGTCGCGAAGTAGCACATGCCGGAGGCGTACCCTTCCGCGACTGCGAACAGCGCGATGGCAACCATGTTGTTCGCGCCCGCCAGGGCCAGCATGCTGATGACCTCCGCCACCAGGGCCGAGACCAGCAACCATTTCGGATCAATGCGGGTCGCGGCCATGCCGCCAAGGAATCGCGACGCGGCGTTGACCAATGACAATGCGCTGAGCGCCCCGGCGGCCACGGTCGCAGAGACGCCGAGCGTGACCATGTGCGTGACGGCCCAGGTGTTCATGGTTACGGCGCAGAAAAGAATGCTGGTCATGGCCGACACGATCACAAGATATTGCGGTGTGCGCACCGCATCCTGAAAGCGCCACGGCGTGGGGGTGCGGAACACCTTTTCAGGCCGTGCTCCGGGCGCAGGTTTGTCGGCGCCTTCCGGGTGTGCGACAGGGTGAGGTGCGCTTCTGACAAAGGTAACCGCGAGCAGCGTCAGCACCAGGACACTCGCCGCCATCACCCACCAATGCAGGCGCCAGGAACCGGTGGCGCCCACGATGCCGGTGACAACCAGCGGGCCGGCGACACCCCCAAGCCCGCCAATGGTCATGAAGGTACCGATGATGAAGGAGCGCCGATCCGGGCTCCATTCGTTGAGGACGTGGAGCGCAGGCACCGTGGCGCATGAGGCGAAACCGACACCCATGAGGCTGGTGCCGAGAAAATACTGATTGAGCCCGGTGGTCGACGCCAGCAGGCTGAATCCGATGGCCATGATTGTGCCCCCGATGCCATAGGTCGCCTTGATGCCGAAGTTGCGCAGCATCCAGGTGGGCAGAGTGCTTGCCAGTCCGGTGAGCAGCGCCAGCAAGGTGAAACCCAGACCTGCGTTGGTCCAGCTCCATGACAGTTCCCTGATCATGTAAGGCAGGACCACGCCCAGCGACGTGAACGTTGAACCGGTGATGTGGAAAAAAATCGCACTGACGATGGCGAACGTCCCCCAACGCCGGAGTGCCGAAGGGGCGCAGGTCACGGCGAGCTCCGCTGGTGATCAAGCGATCTGATTGTCATGTTTCCGTTCCATTGCCATTGGTACTTTCATTTAACTTCACCCCCTCACCCTACCCTCCCCCCCGTGTCCGGGGGAGAGGGAGTGCCTTTACCTCTCCCTCATGGAGAGGTCGCCGCGCAGCGGCGGGTGAGGGAATTTCTTCTGTCCCCATGCACTTTGCGCCATACTCCCGGCCGAATCGGGAGGTCGAAAATCGGCCGGGGCGGGGCCGTTACCCATGCTGGACAATATACAGGGAGTGCGCACGCGCCTGATCGGGCGGCCCGGGGAGCAAAGCACGCTGGCGGTGGTCCTGTTCGGTGCTGCCATCTTCGGTTTGCTGCCCATCTCCACGGATCTCTACCTGCCCGCGTTACCGGCCATTCGCGCGGCCTTCGGCGATTCCGGTTCCCATGTGCAACTGACGCTTTCCGCCTTCATTTTCGGCTTCGGCGTCGCCCATTTGTTCACCGGGCCACTGTCGGATCGTTACGGCCGGCGTCCGTTGCTGCTGTCCGGACTGGGTATCTATGTGCTGGCCAGCCTGGGTTGTGCGCTCGCCTCCGATTTGACCATGCTGATCCTTTTTCGAGCCTTGCAGGGCATCGGCGCGTGCAGCGGCACGGTGATGTCCCGCGCCATCATCCGCGACCTGTACGAACCACGCCGCGGCGCCTATGTGTTTTCACTGGTGGTGACTGCATTCACCATGGTGCCGATGTTCGCACCATTGATCGGCGGGTCGCTGACGGCCTGGTTTGGCTGGCGCGCAACCTTCGCGTTCCTGCTGGCTTTCTCCGCGCTGATTATGGCAGCGGTGTGGCGCCTGCTGGGCGAAACCAACCGGCACCTGGATGCCACCGCCACGGACCCGGCCCGGCTGGCCGGCAACTATGCCCTTATCCTGCGTCACCCGGTTTTCCTCGGTTTCACGCTGTGCTGCATGTTCAGCTACGCGGGTCTGTTCACCTACCTGTCGCTCTCCTCCTTTATTCTGTTTGATGCCTACGGCGTACCGGCGCAGCGTTTCGGGCTGTGGTTCATGCTCGGCGTGTGCGGGCACGTGAGTGGCGCGCTGGCATGCAACCGCCTGGTGCGCAGCTATGCCATGAGGCGCCTGGTGCTGGTGTCCTCATCCATCACTGCCCTGGGAGCGGCGTTAATGTTGATCCTGGTGTGGCGGGAACTGGCCCATCCGCTCGCGGTCATGGGCCCCATGATCCTTTATCTGTTCGGGCACGGGATGAACACGCCGTTATGCATGATGGGCGCGGTGGGTCCGTTTCCGCGGCTGGCAGGCACGGCTTCCGCGCTGTTCGGTTTCATCCAGTCCGTGGTGGCGGCGGTGGTGGGGCAGGTGGCCATGCGTTTCTATGACGGCACCGGCATGATCCTGGCCGGCATTGCCGTGATCAGCGCCCTGTGTCTGCTGGTAACAGCGGTATTTGCCGCCCGCTTGGGTAGCAGGGGCAATGCGGAAAGTGAAAAGTGAAGAGTGGAAAGAGAAAAGTGCAGGTGAGGACAGTTACCATTGGCGCCAGTCGCCACTATGTTCCAGTGCGTGGGCGACACGGTAGATCATGGGTTCATCAAAGTGCTTGCCCACCAGCATCATGCCGACGGGCAGACCGGCGCGCAGTCCGCAGGGCAGGCTGATGGCGGGATGGCCGCTGATATCGAACTGGCAGGTATTCAAAATGGTGTTGAACGCGGCGGTCATCAGCAACTCGGTATCCGCGGCAGTGGTTCCAGCCGGATTGCGCATGGCTTTCATGATCGTCGTCGGCAACAGCAGGAGGTCGAATTGTTCCAGCGCCTGGTCATAGGCGCGCCGCAGCCGGCGCACCAGGTTTTTGGCCTTGGCCGTGTAGCGGCCACGGTAACGCTCCAGGTACTTGCCCAGTAACAGCAACATCTGGGCATTGAGCGGAAAGTGGCCGAGTTGCCGGTCCCATCCTTCCATGGCGCGGTCGAAGGCCGGAGAAAATACACCGTCTGTGTTAAGCGCGGTGCCGTTCATCCACAGCGTCTGCCACAGGGCGTCAGAGATGACACCGCCCCAGATGGCGACGCCGTGGGTATGCAGCGGTACGCTGACTTCTGCAACTGTGGCGCCCAGTGCCGCAAGGCGACCTGCCGCGGCACGCACGCATTGGTCCACATCCGGTTCGCCCAGGGGGTGACCAAAGCCCTCTTGTAATATGCCGATGCGCAACCCGGTGACCTTCTGGCCCAGGGACTGACTGTATGGCCGCACCTGCAAGTTGCGTTGCCGGTAGTCCAGGTCATCGGGTCCCGCGATGATCTGCAACAGAAGCGCATTGTCCGGGACGTTCGCGGTAATTGGACCCACGTAGTCGAGCATGCCCTCCATGCCCAGGATGCCGGTGTAGGGCACCAGTCCGTGAGTAGGCTTCATGCCCACCGCGCCGCACCAGCTGGAGGGGATACGGATCGAACCGGCCTGGTCGCAGCCCAGTGCCAGGTCGACGCTTCCGGATGCCACCAGCGCCGCGCTGCCGGAGGAGGACCCGCCGGCGGAATAATCGGGATGGTGTGGATTGCGCACGACACCCGTGGCTGCAGTGGCGCTGCCACCGGAGACGCACAGAAATTCGCACACGGATTTGCCGGCGATGGTTGCGCCCGCGTCCAGCACCCGCGTCACCACGGTGGCGTCCACATCCGGGACAAAGCCATCGAGAAAGGCCGCGCCATCCATCATCGGGACACCGGCGACCAGGATATTGTCCTTGATGGCAACTTGCCGGCCGCCCAGGGGACCGGATTCCGCGCCCCGAATTTCAGTGCGCACGTACCAAGCACCCAGAGGATTCTCCTCCGGCGCGGGCCGGCGCCAGCTGCGGGTCGGATACTTCAACGCTGGCAGTTCGTCCGGTGCCGAGTCCAGCCATTGCATTGATGCAGAGAAACCCTGGGCATGGCGGCTCAGCAGGTTCGCCGTGGCCTCATCCAGCGCGACCCCTAGAGCGGCGGCCACTTCCTGAAATTGCTTCGGTCCCGGAGGCGTGAAGGGCATGTTTATGATCCCTGGACTCAGTTCCTGAGCGGCTTGAAACGGATGCGGTGCGGTTGATCCGCCGCATCACCCATGCGCCGTTTCCGATCCGCCTCGTAATCCTGGTAATTGCCGGCGAACCATTCCACGTGGCTGTCACCCTCAAAGGCCATGATGTGAGTGGCGATGCGATCCAGGAACCAGCGGTCATGGGAGATCACCAGGATGCAGCCGGGGAAATTCAGCAGCGCCTCTTCCAGCGCGCGCAGGGTCTCCACGTCCAGGTCATTGGTGGGTTCGTCGAGCAACAGAACATTGCCGCCGGATTTGAGCAATGTCGCCAGGTGCACGCGGTTGCGCTCGCCGCCGGAGAGGTTACCCACGTGCTTCTGCTGGTCGGCGCCCTTGAAATTGAAGCGCGCCACGTAACCGCGCGCCTGGGTGGTATAGGTTCCCACCTGGATTACATCCTGCCCGCCCGAGATCTCCTCGAATACCGTCTTGCCGGCATCCAGTGAGTCGCGGCTCTGATCCACGTACGCAAATTTGACCGTGTCGCCAATGCGCAGCGCGCCGCCGTCCGGGTTTTCCTGTCCCGCCAGCATGCGGAACAGCGTGGACTTGCCGGCGCCGTTGGCGCCAATGATGCCGACGATGGCCCCCGGTGGCACCTTGAAACTCAGTTCCTCAAACAACAGGCGATCCCCGAATCCCTTGCTCAGTCCTTCGGCCTCGATGACCATGTCGCCCAGGCGCGGACCGGGCGGGATGTATATCTCGGTGGTTTCATTGCGCTTCTGGAATTCCTGCGAGGACAGTTCCTCGAAACGTGCAAGGCGTGCCTTGCTCTTGGCCTGGCGGGCCTTGGGATTCTGGCGCACCCATTCGAGCTCGGACTTGATGGTCTTCTGGTGGGCGCTTTCTTCGCGTTCCTCCTGCTCGAGACGCTTCTCCTTTTGATCCAGCCAGGAGGAGTAGTTGCCTTCCCAGGGGATGCCGTAGCCCCGATCCAGTTCCAGGATCCAGCCGCAGACGTTGTCGAGAAAATACCGGTCATGGGTGACGGCAATCACCGTGCCGGGAAATTTCTCCAGGTACTGCTCCAGCCACGCCACGGACTCCGCGTCCAGGTGATTAGTGGGCTCATCCAGCAGCAGGAACTCAGGTTCGGACAGCAACAATCGGCACAAGGCCACGCGCCGGCGTTCGCCGCCGGAGAGTTTGCCCACTTCCATCTCCCAGGGGGGCAGGCGCAGCGCGTCCGCCGCGATCTCGAGCTTGCGATCCAGTTCCCACGCGCCCGCAGCCTCGATGGCATCCTGCAATTTGGCCTGTTCCTCCATCAGCGCATTCATCTCATCGTCATTAAGGTCTTCACCAAACCGTTCGCTGATGGCGTTGAACCGGTCCAGCAGCGCCTTGGTGGCGGCGACGCCTTCCTCCACGTTGCCGCGCACGTCCTTGGCCGGATCCAGCCCCGGTTCCTGCGACAGGAAGCCGATGCGCAGGTTCTTTTGCGGCGTGGCTTCGCCGATGAATTCCTTGTCCACGCCGGCCATTATGCGCAGGAGCGTGGACTTGCCGGACCCGTTCAGGCCAAGCACGCCAATCTTTGCGCCCGGGAAAAACGACAGGGAAATGTTGCGCAGGATCTCGCGTTTCGGCGGCACCACCTTGCCGACGCGCATCATTGTGTAGACATACTGGGCCATATAATTCTTCCTTATTGGTTTGTTGAAAAAGTCCGTCCATGGACTTTTTCAATGCGAAAAGCAAAAAGTGTGATTTTTGCTTTTCTTCATTTTTCAAGTACTTGAAAAATGGCGGTGCATCCTGCACCGCGATAGCAGGCTGTTGAAAAGCGCTATTCAACAGCCTGCTATAGGATTAAAGGCGCGCCATTATAGCCATTACCACGGGGCTGTCATTTCGAAGGAACAAAGCGACTGAGAAATCCTGCTTTCTGAGCGGCGAATAAAGCACAAGATCCCTCGTCGCTTTGCGCCTCGGGATGACAATTGGCAACTTGCGGAAGGGCATTATGACCATAATGATCTGTAAACTCCCGTCGCAAAATGAGGAATAGGCAGTGTCACAGGCATTCGACGTCATCGTCATCGGCGCGGGCCACAACGGCTTGACGGCGGCGGCGTACCTGGGCCGCGCCGGCCAGCGCGTGTTGGTGCTCGAGCGCCGATCGGTGGTGGGCGGTTGCGCGGTGACCGAGGAAGTGGATCCGGTGGCCGCCCCCGGTTGCCGCGTCTCCACCGCCTCCTATGTAGCCAGCATGTTGCGGCCGGAAGTAACCCGCGATCTGGAACTGGCGCGACACGGTCTGCGCATGGTGCCCTGTGATCCCGGCGTGCAAATCGCCCTCCCCGATGGCGTTGTCGTGCCATGGTGGGGAGATTCGGCACGCTGCCGGAATGAACTGGCACGGTACTCGGCGCGGGATGCGGACCGGTTCGTCGAATTGGATCGGGAATTGAAAGCGCTGGCCGGATTCCTGGAACCATTCTTCATGGAATCACCGCCGGATTTGTACGCCACCGGTATCAACCGCTGGCGCGAGGCCGGGCGTGTACTGCGTCGAATGCACCGCATCAGGGGCGCCGGGATTGGCAGGCTGATGCAATTATTCACCGGCAGCCTGGGGGATTTGCTGGAGCGGGAATTCGAGTCCGATGTGATCCGGCGCCTGGTGCTGGCGAACAATACCTATGGCAGGCATGGTGGGCCGTATCAGTCCGGCTCGGCCACGGGGCTGCTCTTTCACCTGCTCAGCGGCGGTGATCAGAAGGCGCAGGGATTCCAGGGGCATGTCATCGGCGGCATGGGCGCAATTACCCAGGCCATGGCAGCGGCGTGCCGGTCCCAACAAGTGGAGGTTCGCACCGATGCGCCGGTGGCGAAAATATCGCTGCGCGATGGGCGTGCCACGGGAGTGACGCTGGAGAACGGCATGGAGCTGTCCGCGCGCATCGTCGTTTCAAACTGCGATCCGAAACGCACGTTTCTGACCTTGCTGGATCAAGATGCGCTGGATCCGGCATTTCGTGCGGCGGTGGAGTGCATTCGCATGGCCGGGCCGGCGGCCAAGGTGAATTTTGTGCTGGATCGGGAACCCGCGGTGCGCGGCATGCCTGCCGGCCATACGGCGGCGGAGCGCAGTTTCTTTACCCTGGTACCAACCCTGCAAGGCGCGGAAGACTGCTACAACCTGGCCGCGCGCGGAGAATTGCCGGCGGATCTGTGGGTGGATTGTGTCGTGGCGTCGAATGTGGATCCGACGCTGGCCACTGCAGGCAGGCATATGCTCACCTGCTTTGTTCAATATGTACCCTGGCAGCTGAAGCAGGGGACCTGGGATCAACGCCGGGAAGAACTGGGTGACAGCGTGGTGCGCAAGATCGGTGCGTATGCGCCCGGCTTCGCGGACAGCATCATCGCGCGGCGGGTGCTGACCCCCCTGGATCTGGAGCGCACGTTCGGCATCACCGAGGGCAACATCTTTCATGGTGACCTGAGCCTCGATCAATTGTTCTTCATGCGGCCGTTACCCGGTTGGTCACAGTATCGAACCCCGGTTGCGGGGCTGTATCTCTGTGGCGCCGGCACCCATCCCGGCGGCGGGGTGACCGGAGCGCCCGGGCATAACGCGGCGCAGCGCATCCTGCGGGATCTGCAACGGTAACCGGGAAAAACAGGAAACAGGCTTGAGTTACTGCATTAGATATTTGAAGTAACTCCCGGCGCAGAAATGAAAAACCCCCGCAGAATAACTGCGGGGGTTTATTGCCCCGAGATGGGAGCATAGGAGCGGGAATCCCCTCCTGTAAACAATTCTAGTTCGCGCTTTCCGTACCGTTAGATCAATTCGTTACCAGCACCTGGCGTCACAGAAGTCGATGCTATATGCCCGCGCGATTATCCACACGCCTGATGCTCCGCCGGCAACGGTTCGGCATGCAGCGGTCCGCGCACCGGCCCTTCCAGCTCAAATTCTATTTCGCCGTTCAACGTGCCATCCTCGGCCGAGCGTTGCAATTTCAGGCGGCCGCTTTTTACCGGGTTGCAATCCTGTTCGGTGCTGCACCAGGTACCGCCCACATCTCCCTGGGGCCCGTTCCAGCTGCCTTCAAAGCGGCCATGCTCATCCAGCCCATGAGCGAACCAGAGCTGGACATAGGGTGGTCGCGGCCGCCCCTCCGTGACCGGGTCGCGGGTCAGGTAGATCATCGTGACCGGTTGGTCGATGGGGCCGCATCCGCGCGTGCTGTATGCATAGGTGAGCTGCGTAGCGGGATCGACGGCCAGTGCGGATCCACACACGGTGGCGGCGAACAGGAGGAGCGCGTGGCATTGAAAGGTGCGCGGCATGCCAGCGCTGAGCAATAAACATGGTTTCCGAGGCACGGTCATGCACATTCACCCAGGGGTGTTGACGGAATCAATCACGGGCTCACGCTGGCCGGGAACATCGCAGCCACCCGCGGCTGCAGGTCGGCGTCGTGCCGTTTCATTGCCTTTGCGGCGTCCAGCTGCCCGGCGGCGCGGATTTCGCTGTGTTCGCTGTGAGAGGAAAACCGGGCTGCATCCCAGGCGAAATAGTCCTCGTTCAACGCATCGGCACAGAAGCGGGCGGCCAGTTCCACATATATAAGGTGTGTGGCGGGTATCAGCGCCTGGACCTCCGGCGCGGATAACAAGTGTGAGGCGCTGGACGCATATCCCTGCAGAGCCGCGCCAAACCGGGTGCAGGAGAATTCGGCCGTGCGCGAGTCCTCGCCGGCCAGGTTGCACCAGGACCGCAGCGCGTCCCCCAGTTCCAGTGGCAACGGCATGCGGCTGACGGTATCGAGATCCACCATGCACAGGGCGCGGTCAGTGCCGGGTTCAAACAGGAAGTTGGAAATCTTCGGATCACCGTGGACCACGCGTTCCGGCAGTGACGGAAGTGCCGGCAGGGTCGCGGCGATCCTCAGTATGTCGTCGCCCAGGGTTGCCACCACTGGGAAGCGGGGGTGATTGGTTCGCTTGGCCAGGGTGTCGCGCAAATGCCTGAAATGCCGCGCACTGTCATGGACGCCGGCACGGTTACTCTCGAATGGCTGCTTGAAATCTGCCACCGCGGCGTGAAACCTGCCGAGCATGCGTCCCGCTTCCTGTGCCAAATGGTCGGAGGTGGCGCGGTGCACGGTATGTCCATCGATCCAGGTCAGCATGCGCCAGTGCCCCTCACTGGCCGGGACACACAGTTCCCCTGCAGCGGTGCGCAGCAGGCGCGGCGTCAACAATCCATGCCTGGAAATATGTGCTGTGATCGCCTCAATGTCCGCATTCACCGCGGCGGTGAACGTCGGGTTGACCCATTGCAGGATATGGCGCTGGCCATCGGCACCGGTCACCAGGAAGGTACGATTGATCAACCCGGAGTCCACCAACTCGATGCGGGCCGGGCGGATGCCATACAGCGCCGGGATGGATTGCGCCTTCTGCCGATCCACTGCAGCGGGCTCAGTGCGTGGCGGCTGCGGCCACCAGCGCCCTGTGCACGGCCTCCGGCTGCTCGGACATCAACATGTGCCCGCAATCGGGGATCCGGCGCACATCGGGCGCAGAAAGCGCGGCAATTAATGCCTGGGCCGCCGGTGGAGGCGTCATGCGATCCAGATCTCCCAGCACCACCATGACGGGTGACTTGACCCGGCGCGCAGCCTCGATGCCATTCTGGTAGCTGTGGCAGGCGTTGAGATCCTCATACAGGTTTACCGGCAGTCCACGCTCCAGGACGCGCATGTTGTTATTCAACACGCTGATGCCGGCCACTGGATTCCCTCCCAGTTGCGAAGCAAAAGCATGTCCGAACTGCATGATCAGGTCCACGGCGGCGTGATTGCGATCACGCGCCGCCGTGAGCAAAGGCTCGCCCACCGGCATGGGCACGGCGATCCCCAGCATTACCACCCGCAGGTAGCGTTGCGGTTCCCGGGAGGCCGCCTCCAGCGCGATCAGCGATCCCAGGCTGTGGCCCACCAGCAGCGTGGTCTGAACCTGCGCGGCATCGAGAAAACGCGACACCCATTGCGCCAGTTGTTCCACGCTGGTCAGCGGGCTGCCCGCCGATTTTCCATGTCCGGGCAGGTCCGGCACCAGGACATTGAAGCCATTACGGGAAAAGAAGCGCGCGAACAGCACCCAGACGGTGTGATCGCAGCCGGCGCCGTGAAGGAATGTGATATGGGGCCGGCCGGGATGATGGGGCTCGGCGCCGGTGGCCGCGAAGACTTCCTGTCCGTCAACCGTGAAGCGCATGCCGGCCGCTACTTCTGTGAGCGATACAGCGCGCGGTCCAGGTCGGCGATCAAATCCTCCGGATCCTCCAGGCCCACGGACAGGCGCACCAGTCCCTCGGTGATGCCGGCCTGTTGCAGCGCCGCGGCCCCCATGCGCGCATGGGTGGTCGAGGCAGGATGGATCACCAGTGATTTTGCGTCCCCCACGTTGGCCAGATGCGAGAACAGCTGGAGCGACTCTATAAACCTGCGCCCGGCCTCCCTCCCGCCTTTCAATTCAAAGCTGAACACCGACCCGCAGCCGCGCGGCAGCAGGCGTTGGGCCAGGGCGTGATCAGGATGACCGGGGATCTCCGGGCTGTTGACGTGGGTGACCGCGGCGTCTTCACCCAGGAACGCGATGATGCGGCGCGCATTCTCCACATGCCGTTGCATGCGCAGCGGCAGCGTCTCCAGTCCCTGCAGGAAGTGAAAGGCATTGGTGGGGGAGAGCGCAGCGCCGAAATCCCTGAGTCCCTCGCGCCGCCCGCGGATCAGGAATGCGGTGGGGCCAAAGTCCTCGGCAAAATCCATATTTTCAAAACCTGCATACGGCTCGGTCAGCGTGGGGAAACGACCGCTCTTCTCCCAGTCGAACCGGCCCGAGTCCACCACCATGCCGCCGATGGCGATGCCATGCCCGCCGATGAACTT
>CAYMXG010000033.1:0-13448 GCA_964394115.1 uncultured Enterobacteriaceae bacterium
CCCGTCAACCGCTATCCCGATCCCGGCGCGCGGGAACTCAAGGAGCAACTGCGCGCGAGCTTCGGCATCGGGGCCCAATACGAGATCCTGCTCGGCAACGGATCAGACGAGATTATTCAATCACTGGTGCTGGCCCTGGCCCGCCCGCAGGCGCGGGCAATGGCGTTTGAACCTTCATTCGTCATGTATGCGCGCAGCGCGCGACTGTGCGGAATGGATTACATCGGTGTGCCGCTGCAGGACGATTTTTCCATTCCGCTGGAGCGGGCGCTGCAAGTTGTGGCGGAGAGCCGGCCGGCATTGGTCTTTGTGGCGCAGCCGAATAATCCCACCGGCAATCTTTGCGCCCGGGACACGTTGGCGCACATCGCCGCGTCGACGCCCGGGTTGATGGTTATTGATGAGGCGTACCATGCTTTTTCGGGCGCGGATTCCCTGGCACTGCTTGATTCCCGGGAAAATCTGCTGGTGATGCGGACTTTGTCCAAGCTCGGGCTCGCGGGACTGCGTATTGGTTTTCTGGCGGGGCGCCATGAATGGATTGCGGAACTGGAAAAGGTGCGCATGCCCTATAACATCGGCACCCTGGCGCAGGCAGGCGCCGTGTTTTTCCTGCAGCACCGCGAGCAGCTGCACGATCAGGCGGCGCGCATCCGGCAGGATCGTGAATTGTTACGCGCGGCGCTGGGCAGGTTCGCGGATATCCAGCAGTGGCCAAGCGCCGCGAACTTCATACTGTTCCGGGTCCGCAACGTTTCGGCGCGATTGGTGCACGCCGGGTTGTTGAAGCAGGGCATCCTGATCAAGAACCTGGATGGCGCGCACCCGCTGCTGCGGGATTGTCTGCGGGTTACCGTGGGCACCGCTGCCGAAAACGTGGCCTTCCTGGCCGCGCTTGGGCAGGTGCTGAATAAAATCGCCACCTGATTGTTGCGCTTATTTCGGCGCGCCGCTGGGCCGGGGTCGCTGACCGACGCTGGCCTTTACCGTCATTTCCTCCCAACCGCGTACCACGCGCAGATTGATCTCGGTGCCGGGGCGAAAGCCCGCGATCACCTGGATCGCATGGCGCGGCCCGTTCAATGCCTGGCCATTGATCAGCGTCAGGATATCGCCTGGTTGCAGGCCCGCGGCGGCTGCGGGACCGTCGCGCAGAACCCAGGCCACCAGCACGCCGCCATGGGTCAGCCCGGCCGTCTCCATGACATTGGGCGGCAGTGTCTGTGCCTCGATGCCCAGCCAGCCCCGCTGCACGGTCCCGTGCAGCAACAATTCACGCATGATGCCCATGGTGAGATTGATGGGGATGGCGAACCCGATACCCTGCGACCCGCCGGAACCGGACTCGGAATAGTTTGCGGTATTGATGCCCACCAGCTCGCCGTAGGCATTGATCAGCGCCCCGCCGGAATTACCCGGGTTGATATCCGCGTCAGTCTGGATGAAATCTTCAAACGCCGTGATGCCCAGACTGGTGCGCCCGGTGGCGCTGACGATGCCCTGGGTCACCGTCTGGCCAAAATCGTAGGGATTGCCGATGGCAAGCACAACGTCACCTACGTGGACCTGGTCAGAGTCACCTGTGGGTGCCACCGGCAGTCCGTGCATTTCGCTTAATTGCAGCAGCGCCAGTTCGGTTTCCGGGTCAGTGCCGATGGTGGTCGCGGCAATCTGGCGCCCGTCATTGAGCGTGACCCGAATCTCATCCGCCCCGTTTATTACATGCGTGTTGGTCACCACCAGGCCCGAGGCGTCGAGGATGACGCCGGAGCCGAATACACGATCCACGGTTCCTTGTCCCGGCGCATCGCCGAAAAAGCGTTTGAAAAGCGGGTCCTGGAACAATGGGTGTTGCACCGCCTGCTGGACGCGAACGGCATAGACATTGACCACTGCCGGGGCGACCGCTACCACGGCATCGTGATATGAAGCCGGTGCCGGAGGGGATTGCACTTGCGTGTGCGCCACGGACGGGTTCAGGGGCAAACCACCCAGTTGCGGAAAAAACCAGATCAGCACCAGGGCCAGTGCAAGTCCCACTGCGGTCCATTGCAACAGGAACCCCATGGCCCTGAGCGCGCGTTGACGGGTCACGGCCCGGGGTCTCCCGGTGCCGCAACACAGCCGCTTGAATTACAGTCCCACATCAATAATTCCACCCCTGACTCCCCGACCAGTGTACCAATTCCTGACGCCCGCTCTCCGGATCCCGGGGCCCCCGCGCAGGCGCCAATCCACGCCGTAGCGTGACGAGGCACGGTTTTTCTCATGATATAATGGCGCCCGGCGCAACAAATCCATGCCAGCGCGCCACTGCGCGGAACGCAAATAATGAACGAACAAGGAATTGACCTGGGCCGGCGCCGTTTTCTGACCACAGCAGCGACCATCGTCGGTGGCGCCGGCGCGGTGGCCACGGCCGTCCCCTTCATCTCCACACTGACACCCAGTGCCCGGGCGCGGGCCATCGGTGCGCCGGTGGAAATTGAAATCGGCGCCATCAAGCCCGGTGAATTGCAGGTTTTCAAGTGGCAGGGCAAGCCGGTCTGGATCCTGCGCCGGGACGAGGAGCAACTGAAAAGTCTGCCGGAACTGGATGCCGAAGTTCGCGATCCTGGCTCGGAAGAGGCTCAGCAGCCTGAATATGCGCGCAATGAACATCGCTCCATCAAGCCTGAATATCTGGTCATGGTCGGGCTTTGCACGCACCTCGGATGTTCCCCCACGTACGTGCCGCGGGCGGATGCCCAGGCCCATGGACTGGGGCCGGACTGGAAAGGGGGATTTTTCTGTCCCTGCCATGGCAGCCGTTTCGACCTGGCTGGCCGTGTGTTCAAGGACGTACCCGCACCGCGCAACCTGTTGGTTCCGCGCCATCAATATTTGAGTGATTCCCGCGTCCTGGTCGGTGGTGATGATTCCGGAGGTGTGGCGTGAACGCCGTGGTGCGCGCTATGACGGGATTCCGTGACTGGGTGGATGCCCGGTTCCCGTTGATGCAATTGTGGAATGATCATCTGGCCAGGTATTACGCCCCCAAGAATTTCAATTTCTGGTATTACTTCGGGTCGCTTGCCATGCTGGTGCTGGTCATCCAGATTGTCACCGGCATCTGGCTGACGATGAATTACAAGCCGTCCGCGGACCTGGCGTTTGCGTCCGTAGAGTACATCATGCGCGACGTGGAGTGGGGCTGGTGGATTCGCTACATGCATTCCACCGGCGCCTCGGCCTTTTTTGTCGTGGTCTACCTGCATATGTACCGCGCCCTGTTGTACGGGTCCTACAAGCAGCCGCGCGAACTGTTGTGGGTGATCGGCATGTTCATTTACCTGACGCTGATGGGCGAGGCCTTCTTCGGCTACCTGCTGCCCTGGGGACAGATGTCCTACTGGGGCGCGCAGGTGATCATCTCGTTGTTCGGCGCGCTGCCCTGGATCGGCGATGATCTGGCGCTATTGATCCGCGGCGATTTTGTGGTTTCCGACGTTACCCTGAACCGGTTCTTCTCTTTTCATGTGATTGCATTGCCGCTGTTGCTGTGCGGCCTGGTCGGCGCGCATCTGCTGGCGCTGCATGAGGTGGGGTCCAACAATCCCGACGGCGTCGAGATCAAAAAGCACAAGGACGCCAATGGCATACCCCTGGACGGCATTCCTTTTCATCCCTATTACACCGTCAAGGACCTGGTTGGCGCCGTAGTCTTCCTCATTATTTTCTGCGCGGTTGTGTTCTTCTCGCCGGAGATGGGCGGGTATTTCCTTGAACACGCGAATTTCGTGCCCGCGGATCCACTGAAGACGCCGGAACACATTGCCCCGGTGTGGTACTTCACGCCCTTCTACGCCATTCTCCGCGCGATACCAAACCAGCTGGGCGGTGTTATTGCGATGGGTTCCGCGACCTTCATGTTCTTCCTGCTGCCCTGGTTGGATCGGAGCCCGGTCAAGTCCATCCGCTACCGGGGCTGGCGTTACCGCGTAGCTTTGGGGCTGTTCACGGCGTCTTTTCTGACACTGGGTGTGATGGGTGTCCAACAGGTAACGCCGGAGTTCACGTGGTTGTCGAGATTTTGCTCAATTGTCTATTTCCTCTATTTTCTATTTCTGCTGTCAATTACGTCTCCGGATAACGCCCGCGGATTCGTCATCTACTACAAGCTCGGTCTAAGGGGTCTGGTTTGGGCCTTGGCTGTTGGTTTTACTTACTTCTGGTTGAAGGGGTTGCAAGCAGATGAGGTGGACAAGACGCCACTGATGGAAAAATTGGATAGTCCTTACACATACTTTGTTATTGGACTGTTGCTTCTTGCCGCACTAATTGAGGCGTTTAAATTCTACCGACAGGATGTTGATGCTATTCCCCCGGAACGGGTGAACTGGTCATGATGCGCGCCGGATTTATCCTGCTGGCCATGCTGATCCACGCGTCCGCCTGGGCCAAAGCCGGTGACCAGATGTTGCACTATGAGGCGGACCTCTCCAATCAGGCGTCATTACAGCGCGGCGCCAGGTTGTTCGTGAATTATTGTCTGAGCTGTCATTCCGCGTCATTCATGCGTTTCAACCGTCTGGGCCGGGACCTGGGGATCCCCGACGATGTGCTGAAGGCCAACCTGATGTTTGGCACCGACAAGACCGGGGAGACCATGACCGTCGCCATGAATCCGCAGGAGGCGGTACAGTGGCTTGGTGTGGCACCACCCGATTTGTCAGTGACGGCGCGCGCCCGCGGCGCTTCCTGGCTGTATACCTATTTCATGACCTTCTACCGGGATCCCGCGCGGCCCACCGGCGTCAACAACCTGGCGTTCAAGGATGTGGCCATGCCGCACGTGCTGTGGGAGCTGCAGGGGTGGCAACGGCCGGTGTACAGCGAGGAGGCTGTGCCCGGCACTGGCGCAACGCCGACCATTACCCATCTGGAATTGGAATCGCCCGGGCTCCTCGACCAGGAAGGATATCGCCGCGCCGTGCAGGACCTGGTGAATTTCCTCGTGTATCTGGGCGAACCCATCAAGTTGAAGCGGCAGGCCATCGGTGGCTGGGTAATGGCTTACCTGCTGGTGTTGCTGGGAATCGTATATCTGCTCAAGCGGGAGTTCTGGAAGGACGTCCATTGACCGTTCGGCGGCCTGCTCCCGGCGGCGCCCCGGTGCCGGCCCCACCCCGGTGCCCGCAAGCGCTCCGCGCCTGACCCTATGATTTTCTACACCGATATCGACGGACCCCTCGGGCATAGTGTGCGCATTGTGCTGGCGGAAAAGGACATCAATTGCGATGTTCATTTCGTTGGCCCCGATGACCGGCCCGAGGACCTGGCCGAGGCGAACCCCTATGGCGGCGTACTGACGTTGCTGGATCGCGACCTGTCCCTCTACGACGCACAGATCATCATGGAATACCTGGATGAACGGTTTCCGCATCCGCCGCTGATGCCAGTGGACCCGGTGGCGCGGGCCATCAACCGGCAGCTGCGTTATCGCCTGGTTAAGGATTTGTATGCGCTGGTGGATGTCGTCACCGGCGGGACCGATGCCCAGGCCAATTCCGCCAGAAAGACGCTGCGCGATCATTTGACCGCCATCGCGCCGGCATTCAACCAACACCAGTTTTTCATGTCCGACGAATATTCCCTCGTCGACTGCTGCATGGTCCCGCTGCTCTGGCGGCTGGATTATTACCGCATCAAATTGCCGCCCTCGGCCAAGGGCATGCATAAATACGCCCTGCGCCAATTCACCCGGCCTGCCTTCCGGTTCAGCCTGTCGGAGCAGGAGAAGCAGATGAATGTGGTGTGAGGGATTGGGCGCGTCCCCGGGAATTTGGCAATGAATGGAATGACGTCTAATCGTCCATACCTGTTGCGGGCGCTGTACCAATGGTTACTCGACAACAACATGACTCCGCAGATCCTGGTGGATGCCACGGACGCGGAGGCGGTGTTGCCGCAGGAGCATGTACGGGAAGGCAGGATTGTGCTGAATATATCCCCATCGGCGGTCACAGATCTGCTCATCGCCGATGCTGCAATCAGTTTCAAGGCCCGCTTCGCGGGGCGATCCTGCGCAGTGCACGCCCCGGTTCGAGCCGTGCTGGCTATCTACGCGCGGGAAAACGGCAAGGGCATGGCATTTCCGCCCGAGAGTCCGGATACAGACTCCCCGGCTCCGAAGGGGGGCGATTCGAAGCCGGCGCTGAGGGTGGTCAAGTGAAAAGTAAAAAGTAAAGGCAATCGTAAGTTGGTCAAAACGAGCGGGTAAGTGGATGTGTTTTTCTTTGCACTTTTCACTCTTGGGGAAACTCTGATTAATTCGTCATTCCCGCGCAAGCGGGAATCCAGAGTCTTGATTTTGCTGGGTTCCCGCTTGCGCGGGAACGACGATTACGCTATGAATCAGCGCTTCCTTGGCTTTTTACTCCTTCCCGTTCTCCGGCGCGCAGTCAATCTGTATATTGAAAAACCTTGACCACCTTCTGCACGCCGCCGGTCTGTCGTGCGACCTCCGTGGCGCGTTCCGCCTCCGCACGACTGGCAAGACCCATCAGGTAAACGACACCATTCTCCGTCACCACCTTGATATTGACGCCTTCGATGTTTTTGTCGGCGAGCAGCTTGGTCTTTACTTTTGAGGTGATTACGGTGTCACTGCTGCGGGTCATCACGGAACTGGGTGCGGCTACGGTAATTTCATTATGCACCGTGGTGACCTTGTCAACGCCGCGCGCGATCTGCTCGGCGCGCTGGCGTAACTCGTCCGTGGGGGTTTCTCCAGTAAGCAACACAACCGTGTTGTAGCTGGTGACATTCAAATGCGACTGCGAATTCAGATCCTTGTCAGCCATGATGGCGCGCACCGCCTTCAGTTCGATGGACTCATCCTCCACCAGCGTACCGGTGGTGCGCCGATCCACGGCGGCGGACGCGCCGGCAACGGCACCGCCGGCGGCCACAGCGACGCACCCCTGCAAAAGCACCAGGCCGGAAAGCACGACGGCGCCGATTGTTGACACAAGATAGGTTTTCATATTGCTATGCCTCCACTCCCAACAGACGATGGTCAATAAGGTCACACAGCGCGTGGAGAATCATTATGTGCACTTCCTGGATGCGGGCCGTGGACCCACTCGGTACCCGTATTTCGACGTCCGTTTCCCGGATCAGTTCCGCAATTTTTCCACCTGCCCGCCCGGTCAGGGCGACGACGCGTAAGTCGCGATCATGTGCAGCAGTAATGGCATGCACGACGTTTTGCGAATCGCCGCTGGTACTGATGGCCAGCAACACATCCCCGGGTTGGCCGAGTGCGCGCACCTGTTTGGAGAAGATTTCAACAAACTGGTAATCATTGGCAATTGACGTCAGTGTGGAGGAGTCGGTGGTCAGCGCAATAGCGGGCAGCCCCGGTCGTTCAATCTCAAACCGGTTCAACATCTCCGCGGAAAAATGCTGCGCGTCAGCCGCAGATCCGCCATTGCCGCAGGCCAGAATCTTGCGTTCACTCAGCAGGCTTTCCGCCATGAGTGTGGCGGCCCTGACAATCATCGGAGGCAACTGCGCGGCCGCCAGTGCTTTGACGCGCAGGCTCTCTTCGAACAGGGCGGTTACTCGCAGTAGCGCAGCGGAAGGTTTGCTGACATCGACCATTACCATGGCATTATGCCTCAAACGCACCCTTGATCCATTCCAATTTTCGGTCGCCGCCCGCGCCGAAAATGCAGACCACGTCAAAACGTGCTCGTGTCGTGTGCAGGCCTCCGCTGCGTTGCAGGTAACGGGTTCCGGCATTGATCAGGCGCTGCCGCTTGCGTGCGTTGATCGACTCGGCCGGATGCATGAAGCCGGCATGTTGCCGTGCGCGCACCTCGACAAATACCACGACCGCCCCGTCGGACATGATCAAATCGATTTCACCGCCGCGGACACGAAAGTTCTGCTCCAGCAGCTTTAATCCCTGCGCTTGCAGAAACTCGCAGGCGGCGTGCTCGGCCTCGCGACCGACGAGGATGCGGCTGTCCGCCGCGGTCAAGGCGCGCGGGCGGCATCCAGCGAAGCGGGAACGCCGCCGCTGAAGACCGCCCAACTTAAACGCCGATGAAACTGGCCGCCTTGATCCAGATAAATCGCGCCAGTCTCTCCGGCGACGATCAACCCCGGCTTGCGGGTAAACACACTCAACTGCACCATGACCTCATAGGCATCGGCACCGAAGGCATACAGGCGGCGCAGACTGGTGGCGGATGCTGAAAACTCGTTATTCAGGACCTGCTGAAATGTGGATGCATCGGCGCCACGGGAGGTCACCCACGGGATATCCGGGAACCGGACGCCGTCAATGTCCTGGTCCAGGCGCGGATTGGGTGCGCCTGAATACACGGCCGCAGTGGCGTAAACGGGCACTGTATCGGCGCCAAAATAGCGAAAATGCGGCATGATCTGGCGCGCGCTTGCCGGGCTGCCGGGCATGAATACCATGTCCGCGTCGCGCCGTTTGCGGGCGCCGGAATGGATTGGTACGCCAAGATCTTGTCGCAATACCGCCCCCCGCAACTGGCTGCTGTCCAGATTGAACAGTTCCCGCGTGATGGCGGCATAGTCGGCTCCGTCCTGGTTGTAGACCACTCGCTCGAGCACGGCACCGCCCAGCTCCAGCCACTCGCCAGCGAAGGCTGCTGCCAGACGCTCGCCCAGATCGTTGCCGGGCTGCACAATCAGTGCCCGACGATGTCCATCCGCGTACGCCCGGCGCGCGGCATCCACAGCCTCGTCTTCAGGCGACAGGCTGAACCTGAACAACATCGGGTCGGTATTTTCCGGCGCCGCCGCACTGTCGGGCGCCGCCGGAGTTTGATTCAACGCCAGCGTGGGCACCGGCATGGAAATTCCCGCAAGTTTCGCCACGGCCTCTTTTTCCAGCGGGCCAACAATGAATTGCGCGCCGGCCTGAACCGCCTCCGCATACCGATCCGCGACATTCCCGGCGTTGGTATCCATGACCGTGACGCGCGGATGTGACCCGCCGCGCAGAAACATGCGCATGAGGAATCCATCGCGGATGGCGGCAGCCACGCGGGCAAATTGTCCGCTCAGCGGCAACAACAGCGCCACATGGTCGCGCGTGCCGGAGATCAGGCGGGATGCCGTGAGGATTTCGCCGGTGATGCCGGGGATCGCTGCATGTCCCGGGTGCGCGGCCACCCATTCGTTAATGGCCGCCTCCAGTTCATCGCGACGGTCCCGCAGCTGACCCGCCAGTTGTGCGAGTTCCGCCCAACCGGCCAGTTCGGCGTTACCGGAGCCGATCAACTTTTGTAATTCAACCGCCTCCAGTCCTGACAATCCTGACCACAACGCGCGGATGGTCTCGGCCTGCAAGCCGGGATCAGGGCCGGCGCCAAGCAGCGCAACCCGTTCCGCCGCAGCCGCAGGGGCAGCGCCGGTCATATCTAGGGCCTTCGCTCGCAGCGCGTGGCGGCGTAAACGCAATTGCGTGGGGATCGGGTCGGGCATCTGCGCGGACAATTCCAATGCCACTTCCGCGTGCTGCTGCAACAGCGCGATCTCGGCGAGCAGCAACTGTTTGCGCGCCGCTTCCAGGGATCTTTTGCGCACCGGTTGCGCGGACCGTAATACAGTCTGCGCATCGGCCACCTGCTTTGCAGCCAGATATGCCTCCGCGGCGCCCAGTTGGTGGCTGGTCGCAGTCTTCGGATACAATTCCGCGAGGCGCAGATACTCCTGCGCTGCCTGGACGAATTGCCCGGCCTCCATGTGCGCACGTGCAGTGGCCTCGGTGTCACTGACTGCGGCCGGACGTGTGCCGGTTCCGCAGCCGGCAAGCAGGGTCGCAAAAACGAGCAGCGAAGCTGCGCACGGTGTGCGGGCGGTGCGGTTGCGCGACGTGTGGTTCTCGCCCATCCCCGCAGCGTAGCCAAGCGGAGTTTCAGGTGTCAACTGAACACGGGAAACTGTATGTAGTTGCGACTCCGATTGGCAATCTGGACGATATCAGTCCGCGTGCCGGTCGGGTGCTGGCGCAGGCAAACGTCATTGCCGCCGAAGATACGCGGCATAGTGGCCGGTTGCTGCATCATCTCGGCATTTCCACCGGGGTGGTGGCTTGTCATGATCACAACGAACGCTCCGTGGTCGATGCCCTGATCGCACGGTTGTTGCGTGGTGACGATGTTGCGCTTATCTCCGACGCCGGCACGCCATTGCTCAATGATCCGGGTTACCGGCTGGTGAGTCAGGCTCATGCGCACGGTATTGAGGTGGTCTCCGTCCCGGGGCCTTCCGCCATTACCGCGGCACTGTCCATTTGCGGCCTGCCGGTGAACCGGTTCGCCTTTGAGGGCTACCTGCCCGAGAAAACCGCGGCGCGACTTGTGCTGTTGCAACTGCTGGAGCGTGAGGCGCGCACACTGGTATTTTTTGAGACTCCACACCGCATCGAAGGCGCGTTACAGGACCTCGTTACCGTATTTGGATCGGAGCGGCGTGCGACGATTGCGCGCGAGATGACCAAGCGCTTCGAAACGGCGCGGCGCGATTCGCTGGGTGGCTTGCTGGATTGGGTGCGTACCGATGCCGAACAACAGCGTGGTGAATTTGTAATCGTCGTCGAAGGGGCCGCGGCAACGCCCCCCCCCGATGATGCCGGGGTGCAGCGCCTGCTCGGCGCACTGCTCAAGCGACTTTCGGTGAAGGATGCTGCAGCAGTGGCAGCCGAGTTCACTGGTCGCCATCGCAATGAACTGTACGAACTGGCGCTGAAGCTCAAGCAACCAGACCAATGAAGCAATGTCTTTTCTTGCAGCTTGTGGCTTTTCCCTTGTTACTTTTATCTTTTTACTTTCTACTTGTTTCCGGGGAGTCGGCCGGATAATCGCTCCGCTAGCGGGGAGGAAAGTCCGGGCTCCACAGGGCAGAGTGCCAGGTAACGCCTGGGCGGCGCGAGCCGACGGAAAGTGCCACAGAAAATATACCGCCCCGCGAGGGGTAAGGGTGAAATGGTGCGGTAAGAGCGCACCGCGCGACTGGCAACAGTCGTGGCAGGGCAAACCCCACTCGGAGCAAGGCCAAATAGGGGAACTATGGCGCGGCCCGCGCTGTTCCCGGGTAGGCTGCTAGAGGTGCGTGGCGACGCGCATCCCAGATGAATGATTGTCCTCGACAGAACCCGGCTTACAGGCCGACTCCCCTCTTCTGTTGGAAATTCGTGTGGACGCTGGAAATACAGGCTGGCCGGCAGGCAAACATGAGGTATTACATTAAATACCTATCTCAATGGGCTGAACCTGCGTGATTTAATTTTTCAGCCTGTTTCAGAACGTATCCTTTCTGCAACATAGTTCGCATAAGTCCCTGTTAATTAAGGCAGAATTCCGCCCGAATTTTGCAATATTTTCTTGACACCATTCCTGCGCACTACCTATAGTTCCGAAGGTGGGGAATTGTGGGAAAAAGTGGTTTCTCTTCATAAAACAGGGGCTTTGCCGTGTTTCGTGGATTCAGCACCGTCAGCATTGACAGCAAGGGCCGCATGGCGGTCCCCAGTCGCTTTCGCGAGCGACTGTCCGTGGTGGCAGGCGACCGCCTGGTGCAGACCCTTAATCCATTGGATCGAGCCTTGTGGTTATACCCGTTATCCGAGTGGGAACTGATTGAGACCAAGCTTGCTGCCCTGTCCGATTTTGATCGGCAAAGCCGGCGCACGAAACAGATGATGCGCGGCTATGCCACCGACTGCGAGTTGGACGCGCAGGGACGCATCCTGATCGCGACCGAATTGCGCGACTACGCAATGCTTCGCCGCCAGGCGGTGGTGCTCGGGCAGGGGAACAAGTTCGAGGTCTGGGATCAGTCCGCTTGGGAAGCGCAGCGCGACCAATGGCTTGAGCAGGTGGGCCAGGCCGATGGCGAGCCTTCCGAAACTCTCAAGTCGCTGTCGCTCTAGCATCGGCCCATGGCCGCACTTGCCCGCAATTGACACAGGCGTTGGTGTCCGGACACGAACCGGTACTTCCGGACGAGGTTTTGCAGGCCCTGAATGTGCAGCCGGACGGTATCTACCTGGACTGTACCGCGGGCCGTGGGGGGCATAGTGGGATTATCCTGGATCGGCTTGGACCGCAGGGGCGGTTGCACATTTTTGACCTGGACCCCGAGTCCATTGCGTTTCTGCAGCAACGCTTCTCCACTGACGCGCGGGTACTGGTTCGTCATACATCCTACGCCGACCTCGGGGCACATTGCCGCGAGCAGGGTTGTCACGGGCAGGTCGCGGGCGTGCTGTTTGATCTGGGCGCATCGTCGCCGCAATTTGATCAGGGCGTGCGCGGATTCAGCTTTCAGCACGATGGGCCGCTGGATATGAGGTTTGACACCTCCCGGGGACGCAGCGCTGCAGATTGGTTGCGTGATGCGTCAGTGCGGGAGATCACAGACGTTCTGAAGCAGCTCGGAGAGGAACGATATTCGCGCCGCGTGGCGCGCTCCATCGTTGGCGCGCGTGCGGCCGCACCAATTTTGCGAACCCACCAGTTGCGGGACATTGTTGCGGCCGCCATCCCGTTCCGGGAACGGGATCGGCATCCGGCCACGCGCACGTTCCAGGCCATCCGCATTCATGTGAATTGCGAATTGGAGAATCTCGCAGCGGCACTGCCGCAAGCGTTGGCCGTATTGCGCCCGGGAGGGCGGCTGGCCGTAATCAGTTTCCATTCCCTGGAAGATCGCATTGTGAAGCGCTACCTGCGCACGCAGGCGCGCGGCGACCATCATCCATCGGACATGCCGGTGCTGGCTGCCGAACTGAAGCCGGAGCTGCGCCTCATTGGTCCGGCACAACATCCCACGGCGGCCGAGATCGCGCGTAACCCGCGCGCCAGAAGCGCGGTGTTGCGCGTGGCGGAAAAGGTGGCGGCATGACGCGCTGGCAGCTGACCGCGGTGCTGGCGGTGACGATCTTCTTCTCTGCGCTTCAGGTTGTCCTGCATCAGCACCAGGCGCGAAAAATTTTTATCGAAGTCCAGGCGCTTGAGCGCGAGCGTGACCGTCTGAACGAGGAATGGGGGCGCCTGCAACTGGAGCAGAGCACGTGGGCGACGGATGCCCGGGTGGAGGAGGTCGCGCGCACACGCCTGCATATGCTCGAGCCGGAGGGTTCGGCGGTGGTGCTGGTGCGATGATCGTGCAGAAGTCGGTTCCCGCATCCCATCCGGCGCGCCGCTGGTTGGTGTTGTCGCTGTTTGGCGTTGCCGGGGCACTGCTGTTGGCGCGCGCCGTGGATCTGCAGGTGCTGCGAACCGGATTCCTGCAGGGCCACGGCGACGCACGGGCACTGCGTGTGGTTACGGTGCCGGCGCACCGCGGCGTGATTACGGATCGAAATGGCGAGCCGCTGGCCATCAGCACGCCGGTGGATTCCGTCTGGGTGAATCCGC
>CAYMXG010000034.1:0-13041 GCA_964394115.1 uncultured Enterobacteriaceae bacterium
TCGAAGATGCGGGTCTCCACGATGGAGTCCACCGGGCAGGATTCCTCGCAGAAGCCGCAGAAGATGCATTTCGTCAGGTCGATGTCATAGCGCGTGGTGCGTCGCGTCCCGTCGGCGCGTTGCTCCGATTCGATGGTGATCGCCACTGCCGGGCACACCGCCTCGCACAGCTTGCAGGCGATGCAACGCTCCTCGCCGTTGGGATAACGCCGCAATGCGTGCAGCCCGCGGAATCGCGGCGACTGCGGGGTCTTCTCCTCGGGATACTGCACCGTGAACTTGCGCCGGAAAAAGTATTGACCGGTCAGGTGGAGACCCTTGAAGAGTTCCCAGAGCAGGAGACTTTTAAAGTAATTTCTAACCGTTTCCATCTTGACCTCGGGTACGGCAGTTAAAAGTACAAAGTAAAAAGAAACATGGGGCGCGCATGGCACTTACTTAAGGGCATTGGGCTCGTCACCCCGTGCTACGACACGGGGTCCAGTAAACGATAATGCATTATTTGTCCTGGACCCCGGCTTTCGCCGGGGTGACGGAATGACGTATTTTCCAGTGTTACCGGGCATCTTGGCTTAAGCAAGTGCCATTCACATGGGGCAATTTTTATCACTTTTAACTTTTCACTTTCCACTTTTAACTCCTTCAATCGAACCATGGAGGTACATTGCCCACCACCAGCACCGACGTGACCACAATCCACATAATCGTTATCGGTAAAAACACCTTCCATCCCAGGCGCATGATCTGGTCATAGCGGTACCGCGGGAACGTCGCGCGGAACCAGATGAACAGGAACAGGAAGAACGAGATCTTGGCCAGCAGCCACAACACATGCGGCTCGCCAACCCAAGGCACGCCTTGTAATGGAGACAGCCAGCCGCCGAAGAACATGATCGAGGTCAGCGCCGAGATCAGGATCATGTTGGCGTACTCGGCCATGAAGAAAATCGAAAATGCCATGCCGCCGTATTCCACGTGGAAGCCGGCGACGATCTCGGATTCGCCTTCCGCCACGTCAAAGGGCGCGCGATTGGTCTCTGCCACGCCGGAAATGAAATACACGCCGACCAGCGGCAACAGCGGCAACCAGAACCAGTGCAGGACGCTGCCATTCTGCGCCAGCACGATCTGGTTCAGATTCAGGCTGCCCGAGGCAATCAGCACGCCCACCAGCGCGAAGCCCATGGCGATCTCGTAGGCCACGATCTGCGCCGCGGAGCGCATCGCGCCCAGGAACGCATACTTGGAATTCGATGCCCAGCCGGCAATGATGATGCCGTACACGGCCAGGGAGGTCAGCGCGAGGATATACAGCAGGCCGGCATTGATATCCGCCAGCACCATGCCGTGTTCAAAGGGGATCACCGCCCAGGCCGCCAGTGACGGCGCAATGGAGAGCACTGGCGCTATGATGAACAGCGCCTTGCTGGCGCCGGAGGGGATGATAATCTCCTTGAAGATCAACTTCACCGCATCGGCAAAGGGCTGCGCCCATCCGCGCAGCCAGCGGATCCCGAAGAACGATACGCGGTTCGGCCCCAGGCGCACCTGCATGTAGCCAATCACCTTGCGTTCCGCCAGCGTCAGCAGGGGCACGGCGATCAACAGCGGCAGGACAATGGCGAAGATCTTTATCACCGTCTCCATGGCGTAGACGCTGCCAGCCTGCCACGGATCAGGCAGAAACCCCGCCAGCGGACTCAGCGCATGGTCTCGCAACCACTCAAGAATCAGGGTCAGGTAAATGGTCATGCCGGTTTCACTGAAATGGGTCCAAACCACGCACCGAGACGTGCCAATGTGGGATCGCCCCCGTGCAGGAGCACCGCGCCGTCACACACGGTCTCATCCAGCGATAAATGCAGCGTCACGGCGTGACCATTCTGACCCACTGCGACGCGCTTGCACTCCAGTATCCCCGAACGGCCCGCAGTGGCGCGATTGATGTGCAAGGTCCCGTCGGCGCGATCCGGGGTCTGTTGCAGGGCGTTCGCGCGCCGCACCAATGCATCGGTGGAATTCATCGGCACTGTGGTGACCCTTTGCAATCCTGCAGTTGCCACCGGCAGCCGCGACAGCGCGCGCCATGCGGCACGGTTCTCCGGCCTGGCACCGGCGGTAAGCCGTGCGACATCCTGTGCTATGGCCTCCGCGGTTTCGTAATCGCAGCCGGAGACGCCCAGGGATCCCGCCAGCATCCTCAACACCTTCCAGCCGGGACGCGCCTCACCCGGGGCGCTCACCACACCGCGCCAGGATTGCGTCGCGCCCTCCACATTGACAAAACTGCCGTCAGTTTCCGCGTAGATCCCCACCGGCAGCAAAATATGGGCGTATTTCCGCGCCGCGTCGGTGAGGAAGGAATTCAATGAAACCACGCATTCCGCGCCCTGCAATGTCTCCAGCAGGACATCGGGCTCAACACTGTCAGCCTCAGGTTCGACCTGGTGCAGCAAGTATGCGCGCATGCCCTTTTTCGCCATGGCACGTACATCCATTCCCGTGCGCGGCGCCGGTATCCCGCCGGGACCGCGGTGCGGGATCGCGCCGCCCAGCCAGGCCCCGGCACTGTTACCTCCGTCACCGAGATATCCGTACGTGGCGCCGGCCAGCGTCGCCAGTTGTCCGGCCACAAAACGCAGCGCAGCCGCCTCCGGAATGGAGCCGGCCAGGTTCCCCAACAGCACGCTGTTGCGGCCGGGCCGTGCCAGATGTTGCGCCACCAACTTGTGGCCCTCGGTCACGGCCACGTCTTCCAGCCAGGGCTCACGGGCCAATGGATCGGACTTCAGTTGCGCCAATGCCTTGCACACACCGGCAACGGTTCGCACCAGTTGCGCGGGCGCCGCGCGAATACCCGCCGCCAGATCGTAGTTGCATGGAAACTCCACCGGATTGATCTGCATGATGCGCCCGCCGCGCAGCGCTGCCTTGCGCAGGCGATGATTGAGCAGCGGCTGCTCCTTGCGCGGATTGCCGCCGATGATCAGCGCACAATCCAGCCGCTCCAGATCGGCAATGGTTTGACCGAGCCACGGGAATACCGGCGCCGCATCCTGGTCGGAGAAATCGAGCTGGCGCAGGCGGTGATCGATGTTGGCGCAGCCGGAGCCGCGCAGCAGTTTCTGGAACAGGAACAATTCCTCCAGCGACGCCGTGGGAGCAATCAATCCGCCCACTGCCGCCGGATCCGACTTCAGGATCGGCCCGAGCCGGTCCCGGACCGCGTCAAAGGCGGTCTCCCAGGCCACTTCACGCCAGTCCGCGCCGTCGCGGATCATCGGCGCAGTCAGCCGGTCCTCGCTGTACATGCCTTCGTAGCTGAAGCGGTCCCGATCCGACAGCCAGACCTCGTTAATCGCCTCATTCTCCGCCGGCACGACGCGTTTGACCTGGTCATCCTTGATATGGAAATGCACATTGGAGCCGACGCCGTCATGGGGCGCGATCCCGGGCTTCTGGGTCATTTCCCAGGTGCGCGCCGAGAATCGGAACGGCTTGGACGTCAGCGCACCCACCGGACACAGATCAATGACATTGCCGGAGAGCTCCGAGGCCATGCTCTGCTCGACAAAGGTGCCGATCTCCATGAACTCGCCGCGCCCGGTGGCCCCCAGCTCACGCAGGCCAGCGACTTCCTCGCCGAAACGCACGCAGCGGGTGCAATGGATGCAGCGGGTCATCTCGGTCTGCACCAGTGGGCCGATGTCCCTGTCACGCACGACACGCTTGGTTTCGTGGTAACGCGATACGTCGCGGCCATAGCCCATGGCGAGATCCTGCAATTCGCATTCACCGCCCTGATCGCAAATGGGGCAATCCAGCGGATGATTGATGAGCAGGAACTCCATGACGGATTTCTGCGCTTCCATGGCCAGCTTCGAACGCGTGCGCACCTTCATGCCGTCCATGACCGGCGTCGCGCAGGCCGGCAGCGGCTTCGGCGCCTTCTCCACCTCCACCAGGCACATGCGGCAGTTCGCCGCCACGCTCAGCTTCTTGTGATAACAGAAGCGCGGCACGTAGATGTCCTGGGCGTCGGTGACCTCGATCAACATCTGGCCCTTGCGGGCTTCGAGGACCTTGCCATCAACCTCTATTTTTATTGTGCCGTCGGCCATTTGTCTGGTATCTCGTATTTCGTGAAGCGTATCTGGTTAAACCCCGTTGAGCAGGTCTCTTTCACGCTTCACGCAGCCTTACTGCCCGTGCCGTCGACAATACTTCTGCCACCGTTTTGAATCATGTACTCGAATTCGTGCCGATAGTGCCGGAGGAAGCTCTGCACCGGCCACGCCGCCGCGTCGCCCAGGGCGCAGATGGTGCGGCCCTCGATCTTGTTGGCCACGTCCACGAGTTTGTCCAGGTCGGCCATGGCGCCCTTGCCTTCGGTGATCCGCGTCAGCATGCGGTACAGCCAGCCGGTGCCTTCACGGCACGGCGTGCATTGCCCGCAGGATTCGGAGAAATAGAAGCGCGCGATGCGTCGCAGCATGCTGACCATGCAGGTGGTCTCATCCATGATCACCACGGCCCCGGAACCCAGTGCGGAGCCGGCCTTCTTGATGGAGTCATAATCCATGTTGCACTGGAGCATGATCTCGCCCGGCAGCACGGGTACAGACGAGCCACCCGGGATCACCGCCTTCAGCTTGCGTCCCTTCCACATGCCGCCGGCCATTTCCAGCAGATCGCGGAACGGCATGCCCATGGGCACCTCGAAATTGCCCGGCTTCGCCACATGCCCGCTGACGGAAAAACATTTCGTGCCGCCGCTGTTGGGGACGCCCTGCTCCATGAACCACTTGGCGCCCTTGCGCATGATGGTCGGCGCGGAGGCGAAGGTTTCGGTGTTGTTGATGGTGGTGGGCTTGCCGTAGAGGCCAAACTGGGCCGGGAACGGCGGCTTGAACCGGGGCATCCCCTTCTTGCCCTCCAGGGATTCCAGCAGCGCCGTCTCCTCGCCGCAGATATAGGCGCCGGCGCCCAGCGTGCAGTAAATATTGATCGTCGCGCCGGACCCGAGCACGTTCTCGCCCAGGTACCCGGCCTGGTAGGCCTCGGCCAGCGCCGTTTCAAAGCGGCGGTAGGGTTCATCCATGAATTCGCCGCGCATGTAGTTGTATCCCACCGTGGAACCCATCGCATAACAGGCAATGGCCATGCCCTCTACCAATGAGTGGGGATTGAAGCGCAGGATGTCCCGATCCTTGCACGTGCCCGGCTCCGACTCATCGGAATTGCAGACCACGTATTTCTGCTTGTCCGACGGCGCCGCCATGAAGCTCCACTTCATGCCCGCGGGAAATCCAGCGCCGCCCCGGCCGCGCAGACCGGAGGCCTTCATTACATCAATGATCGAGGCCGGCGGCGCCTTCTCGCGCAGGATGCGCTCCAGCGCCTCGTAACCACCGACCTTGCGGTAATTCTCCAGCGTCCACGGCTGCTCGAATTGCAGCGTGGCGTAACAGACCTGGTTGATCTCGACCTTGCTCATCACTTCAGTCCGTCCAGTACGGCATCCACTTTTTCCGGCGTCAGGTTCTCGTGGTAGACATGATCCACCATCATCATCGGGCCGCCGCAACAGGCGGCCAGGCATTCTTCTTCACGCTTCAGGTGAATGCGGCCGTCGGCGGTGCTCTCGCCGGTCTTCACCCCCAGCCGTTTTTCCACGTGCGAGACAATCGCGTCCGACCCGCGCAGCATGCACGAGATGTTGGTGCAGATGGAGACGCTGTGCCGGCCCACCGGCTTTGTCTCCAGCATGGAGTAGAAGCTCGCCACTTCATACACGGCGATGCGCGGCATGCCGAGGTATTCCGCCACGGCGTCCATCAACTCCTTCGACAGCCAGCCGCCGTTTTCGTGTTGCACTTCGCGCAACGCCGCCAGCACTGCGGAGCGCTTTTGCTCCGGCGGGTACTTGGCCAGCCACTTCTCGATCTCGTGACGCGCGTGCTTCGACAGCACCGTGGACTCCTTATCCATAGTCAGCAACTGTCGTGACCGAGTATTTCGCATCCAGGCAAAGCGCGAGGCCCTGAGCGGCCGGAGCATACACGGCAGTATGTGAGGACCGCAAAGGGCCGAGCAACGCAGCCTGGGTGCGAAAGGCGAAGGTCACCGGTCAATCTCCCCGAACACAATGTCCTGCGTCCCGATTACCGCCACCACATCGGCCAGCATGTGGCCGGTGACCATTTCGTTCATGGATGACAGGTGCGCGAAACCCGGCGCGCGGATCTTCACGCGATAGGGTTTGTTGGCCCCGTCGGAAACCAGGTAAATGCCGAATTCGCCCTTGGGATGCTCCACCGCGGCGTACACCTCGCCTTCCGGTACGCAATAGCCTTCGGTGAACAATTTGAAGTGGTGGATCAGCGCCTCCATGTCGCCCTTCATTTCTTCTCGCTTCGGCGGCACCAGTTTGCTGTCATCGATAACCACCGGGCCGGGATTCTGGCGCAGCCAGTCCACGCACTGGCGGACGATGCGATTGGACTGACGCATCTCTTCCACGCGCACCAGGTAGCGGTCATAGCAATCGCCGTTCACGCCCACCGGGATGTCGAAATCCATGCTGCCATACACTTCATAGGGCTGCTTCTTGCGCAGATCCCATTCCACTCCCGAGCCGCGCAACATCGGCCCGGTGAAACCAAGGTTCAACGCGCGCTCCGGCGCCACAATACCGATTCCAACGGTGCGCTGTTTCCAGATGCGGTTGTCGGTGAGCAGCGTCTCGTATTCATCCACGCAACCCGGAAAGCGATCCGTGAAGGACTGGATGAAATCCAGCAGCGAGCCTTCGCGATTCCGATTCAGCGCCGCCAGTTCCTCCGGCGTGTGCCATTTGGAGGACAGAAAGCGCGGCATTTCCGCCGGCAGGTCCCGGTACACGCCGCCCGGCCGGTAATAGGTCGCATGCATGCGCGTGCCGGACACGGCCTCATAGCAGTCCATCAGATCTTCGCGCTCGCGGAAGCAGTACAGGAACATGGTCATGGCGCCGATGTCCAGCCCATGGGCGCCGAGCCACATCAGGTGATTCAGGATGCGGGTGATCTCGTCGAACATGACGCGGATGTACCGGGCACGGATGGGCGGCGTGACCCCGAGCAGCCGCTCGATGGCCAGCACGTACGCGTGTTCGTTGCACATCATGGACACGTAATCGAGCCGGTCCATGTAACCGATGCTCTGGTTGTAGGGCTTGCTCTCCGCCAGCTTCTCCGTGCCCCGGTGCAGCAGCCCGACGTGCGGATCGGCGCGCTCCACCACCTCGCCGTCCATCTCCAGCACCAGGCGCAACACCCCGTGGGCCGCAGGGTGCTGCGGGCCGAAGTTGAGGGTCATGTTGCGGATTTCGGGCATGGGGGCTAGGCGGGGATGTTTACCCGTATTTCGCGTATAGGGAAACGCTGATTCATTGCCTTATCGTCGTTCCCGCTAAAGAACGTCACCCCCGCGAAAGCGGGGGCGGGAACCCGGAAAAATCAAGGCACTGGATTCCCGCTTGCGCGGGAATGACGAATTGATCAGCGTTTCCTCTACTTTTACTTTCAACTTTCCACTTTTAAATTTCATCTTTCCAGTTTCAACTTTTGTCTTTTCACTTTTCACTGGTTTCATATCTGTTGTCATGTCGAATAACACGCGGAACAAGAACCCTGTTCTTAATCGTCACCGGCTGGTAGATGACGCGTTTCTTGTCTGGGTCGTAACGCACCTCGACGTTGCCTTCCAGCGGGAAGTCCTTGCGGAACGGGTGGCCGATGAAGCCATAGTCCGTCAGCAGGCGGCGCAGATCGGGATGACCTTCGAACAGGATGCCGAACAGGTCGAAGGCCTCGCGTTCGTACCAGTTGGCGGAGGCCCAGATGTCGAATACCGACGGAATGCGCGGCGGATCGTCCGGCGCAAAACAGCGGACGCGCAGGCGCCGGTTGTGGGTCACCGACAATAACTGGCACACCGACGCGAACCGCGCCGGCATGACCCGGGACTCGCGGTACGCGCCCTCACTGACGCCACGGCTGAACCCGGTGCTGGTGGTGTCGTCTGTCTCCCAGTCGGCCTGGCCATAGCCCGAGTAATCCATGCCGCACAGGTCCACCAGTTGCTCAAACCGGAATTCCGGCTCGTCGCGCAACGCGGTGCAGACCTCGATCAGATGCTGCACCGGCACTTCGATAGTGACCTGGTTCACCGCGACTTTGGCCGCGGACAGCCGATCGCAGAATCGCCCGCGCAGGCGCTCGTGGAAGTCTTCCAGTGATTGCGACATGGAAAAGGTATGCTTCTGGTTCAGCGCGCCAGGATGCTCTGGCCCGTGCGCCGGATCTTGTTCTGCAATTGCATAATCCCGTACAGCAGGGCTTCCGCCGTGGGCGGACAGCCGGGTACATAAATATCCACCGGCACGATGCGATCGCAACCGCGGGTTACGGCATAGGAATAATGATAGTAACCGCCGCCGTTGGCACAGGAGCCCATGGAGATCACCCAGCGCGGCTCGGCCATCTGGTCATAGACCTTGCGCAGCGCCGGCGCCATCTTGTTCACCAGCGTGCCGGCGACGATCATCACGTCTGACTGGCGCGGGCTCGGCCGGAACACGATGCCGAAGCGATCCAGGTCATAGCGGGAGGCACCCGCGTGCATCATCTCCACGGCGCAACAGGCGAGACCGAAGGTCATCGGCCACAAGGAACCCGTGCGCGCCCAGTTGACCGCGTCGTCCAGCTTGGTCAGGACAAAGCCCCGATTTTCAACCTGTTCCACTACTCCCATTCCAGTGCTCCCTTGCGCCACTCGTAGATGAAACCGATCACCAGCACGCCCAGGAACAGCATCATGGCCCAGAACCCGGCCATGCCCACCTCCCTCAACACCACCGCCCACGGGAAGAAGAACGCGATTTCCAGGTCAAAAATGATGAACAGGATGGCAACCAGGTAATAGCGCACATCGAACTTCATGCGCGCGTCTTCAAATGCCTCAAATCCGCATTCGTACGGAGAATTTTTCTCGGCGTCCGGCTTATGCGGGCCCAGCACGAAACCCAGCGCGAAAAATACGGACCCCAGGACCAGGCCGAGGCAGAGAAAAATGAGGATCGGTAGATAGTTAGCTAGCATCGGGATTCACGTCGATACATGCGTCGAATTATACATGTTGCACCGCGGTCTGCCAGTTACGACGGAGAGTGCAAAATCTTGGACAATCAGCGGGTTATGTGATCTTGGGGTCAGGTCTTGTGAACATGGGGTCAGGTCTTGCAATCATGCACCGTGACTTAATGGTGCATGATTGCAAGACCTGACCCCATTTCTCCGCTACCTACTCATACGTCCACTGCAAATCAATCAACGCCCGCCAGTTGTGCTCGGAAACCACATCGAGGCGTTCCCTGAAACCGGAAAGCTGCACGTGCAACGAGTCGGTAATGCCATAGGCCGCCCACAGCATCGTGCCGCGCATGCGCGTATGGAACCACCAGTCGTCATTGGCGAAGGCAGCGACCACCGCCTCCCGTTGCACGCGTTGCCACGATCCGCCCACTTCCAGGCCATGGGCGCGGCGGCTGTCACCGAGGATAAGATCGCTCCGGACCCCGGACCCATCCGACCCCACCGCGACGTTGCGCACCAGGTCCAGTTGCGCCCGCACCGGAAAACCGAACTGGTTGACGGTCACGCCCACGCGCGCATCGGCCAGGCGGTAATCGTTGGCGTAGTTACTACCAGGCCCGTACGCGTGTCCCGGGGGCACCTGTTCCACCGCGTTGGTGCGGCCCAGCCCTTCCTGCGCCAGCTTGTCCATATCGGAGAAATCCAGCCACGCCAGTGAAAACCGCCACGCCACCGGCGTGCCCTCGTGCAGGTTGAAGGTGGCCTGTGCGGCGCGGATGACGGATTCATCGCCATACAGATGATTGCCAAGAAACACGCCACCCAGTAATTCCAGCGAATTGAAGTCGCCGACCGGGATCCCGTGGCGCACCGACACCCCCTGGGGACGCAGGTCCGAATCCCACAGCAGGGGCGAGAGCCACAATGGAAACAGGCTTTGTCCCACCAGCAAATCCGTCTCGGCGCCGAGATGAGCCAGCAAATAGGTCTCATCCAGCTCGATGTCGTCCGCCAATTCGTTGTCCAGGTTGAAGCGCGTCTTGCTGTTGCCATCGGTGCTGAGGTGGATTTTCAGCGCCGCACCGAACTCCATGCCGTCATGGGGCAACCAGCGCACACCGGCACGGGCGCGAAACATGCCCCGATCAAAGTCCTCGTCCACCGGCCGCGGCAGGTCACGGACGAAATCGCCGCGCGCCATCGCATCGCCATAAAGCTCAAACGAGGACAGGTCTTCCTGGGCCGTGGCGCTGGCAGCGATCCCGGCGCAAAGAATGAAGGCAGGCAGTCGCGACATCAGGCGCGCAGTTTTTCCAATGCGCTCAGCAACGCCTCGGCGCTCTTGATGCGATCGTCCGGCTTGCGGGCGATGCAACTCATGATGAGTTGTTCCATCTCCTTCGGGATCTCCTTCCAGTGGGTGGACGGCGGCGCTGGATCGGTGGTGGTCTTCGCCGTCAGCAGTTCGCCGAACTTGCGCGCGGCGAACGGAAACTCGCCGGTGTACATCTGGTACATGAGTACGCCGGCGGCGTAGAGGTCCGCCCGCACATCCACCGGCTTCCCTTCCAGTTGTTCCGGCGCGGCATAGCGCGGCGTGCCGACAACCTCGCCTTCGGCGCCGCCCTTGGTGCGGGAGGTGCTGAACTGGCTGGCGATGCCGAAATCCATCAGCTTGGCATTGCCGTTGTGGGCGAGGATCACATTCTCGGGCTTGATATCCCGGTGCAGCACCCCTTCGCGATGCGCGGCCTGCAGCCCGGCGGCCACCTGCTTGGCAATGTGCAGCCCGGCTGAATACGGAATGCGACCGCTCTGGTTCAACAGGTACTTCAACGTCAGCCCGCGCACATACTCCATGGAGATGTAGGGCACGCCGTCCAGTTCACCGTAGTCATGGGTGCGCAGCACGCAGGGATGGGAAATCTTGCGCGCCAGTTTGATCTCGCTCTTCATGGCCTCCAGCAACGCCTGCAATTCATCGCCGCTGGTCCCGTGCAACATCTTCAGCGCGACCAGGTCGCTGAGTTGATGATCGTGAGCCTTGTACACGACGCCCATGCCGCCGGCGCCCAGCTCAGAGATGATCTCGTAGCGCCCGCCGAGCATGGTGCCGGGCACGATCTGCACCGGCTTGGGCGGGCGCGCGCCGGAAGGCTGGGTCGCATCGGTGCCCTGCAATGTCGCGCCCTCGCCCTCCAGTTCAAACACATCCGCGTCCGCGGCCTTCAACGCGTAGAACTTGGCCTTGCTGACCACGCCTTCCGCGGCGCCAAACTTGAAGTCCGGGCGTTCCTTCTTGATCTCTTCCATCACTTCCTTGGTCATCAGCACCAATCCCGGCGCCGCCTCCTGCAGCAGGCGATCCAGTTGGTACACCGCGAGACCAAGCACGTTTGCAGAAACGTCTTCCCCGATCTGCACCGCGCCGGAGGCCGCCTTCCCCAATACCACCGCGGCAGCGGTGCCTTCTCCCTGGCCGGAAAGCCGGACCAGGGTGCTGCCGGCCACGGCCAGCGCCCGCTTGTAACTGTCCGCGCCTTCGAATGCCACAAGCACCTTCTGGCCCAGCATGCCGACGATGCGGCCGGAATGGGCGCGGGCCAGGGACTCGATGTTTTGCACACTGACATTGGCGAGGTTGAAGGTCTCCTCCGGCGGCCCCTTGTCCGCCTGCTTCGCAAAGCGCCGCAGATCAATGCCGGCCAGTGCGTATGCACCGTAAGTGGACACCGGACGCTGCACCATCTTGCGCGCCCCGGGCCGCACCTCCGTGGTGTCCGGCAGGAACTTGCCCAGGTTTTCCAGGTAGCCCTGCATATCACTCTTCTCGCGCAGGTCACTCAGCAGGCTGTCGAAGGCCCCGGTCAATTGCGCCACTTCATCGCGCCCCTCCGCGGTAAAGCGCTGCTGGTAATCGCCGCGCGCGGCCGATTGCGCCGCCGTGGACAGGCGCCGCACCGGCGCCAACACGCCGCGGGAGATCAACAATGACAGCGGCAGCGCGATAATCAAACTCAGCGCGGCCACGATGAGCAACGCATTCTCAATGGCGCGAAAATTCGCCAGCGCCTTGTCGAGGGAGGTCAGCGCCACGGAAATCCCGCCCGACCTGGCATCGCCGGCCGCGGAGACCGAGGCCAGCCACGTCCGCTCGCCGATCTGCAACCGCACCGGATCGCCGTTCACTGCGCCCTTGATCGCTTCGCCCTGATCCGTCAGGGCCTTCAGCTCTTCGTCATCCAGCGTGCCCACCACCGGCTCGAGTTTCGCGCCGCTGGTGCGTAAAAATGCCAGCTCCGAGCCGCTGATGTTCTTGATCTCCTCTGCAAACTTTTCATCCACGATCAGCCCGGCCACCAGGAATCCCACCAGGGTCTCCTCATCCGCCAGTGGCACCACGGCGATCTGGAACGCCCCCTCGTCACGGAACCAATACCCGGTGGCGGATTCCAGCGATTTAATCACCGGCCCGATCACCGGATCCCTGGTTGGATCCTCCATGGCGATATCCGGCCCGTCGGTACGCGCGATCACCTTGCCGGAGCCGCTCAGCACCATGGCGAAATCAAAACCGAGGTCCTGTTGCCGCTCGCTGAGCAGATCCAAGATGGAACCGGTGTCCACCGCGCTGCCCAGGCCCAGGTCGCTGCCCGAGGCCTCGGCCACGTAACTGGAGAAATAGGGATCGGAGGCGAAGATCTCCGAGATCAACCGCAGTTGCCGGAAGCGCTGGGATTCATAACCCTGCTGCACGGTGCGGACGCTGGCCAACGCCTCCGCCACCGCCTGCTGCGAGATCACATTGCCGCGATAGTAGGTAAAGCCCACGGCCAGCCCGAGCACGACCACCAGCAAACCGCCGAAGGCGAGGAAGATGCGCTGGCCGAGGGTGAGTTTCATA
>CAYMXG010000035.1:0-4291 GCA_964394115.1 uncultured Enterobacteriaceae bacterium
CGAATTTGTATACGGCTATGCCGGTGGCCTTGCTGAACTTGGCCGCGGCCTCGTCATTGCCCGCGTAGTTCGCCGCCACTTTGTAACCGGCATTCTTCAGTCCCACTGATATGGCCTTGCCGATACCCCGGGTGCCACCAGTTACCACCGCAACTCTTGTCATTGCGCGCTCCTTATATATGTGATGCCTGCAGGCGCCAGCATATCCTGCCGGCCTATACGCTGCTGCAATATGCGGCAGCGGCACTGGCTGGCATCGGATCGGCACCAACTGCATGTATCAGGGGGTGAATTTATATTTACAAATCATGTAGTTATGAAATTTCGCGAGGACGCAATCCGGCACTACGCGTGGCATAAATTCAGGAACCAAAAGGGGCGCGGGAAATCCAATTTAGCGGGGAGGAATCTTGACCTGCTTGCGATTCCAAGTCCCTGCATAATAGGCGGCCCCGGAACTTGATCCATCCATGCGCAAAGCAAATATCCATCTGCACGGTATCCTGGCTTTCTGCCTGATGGCGCCGGCTTACGCCGCCGATGACGTTGCGCCGGACCCGGGACTCCGCCCCACGGCCACGTCGGAGGAATTACTGGGCATCGCGGAACAATACGAACAGCAGGTGGCCCGGCTGGAATCCGAATACGGGACCTACGACCCGCGCCTCGGCGAGCAGTTGCTGAGCCAGGGGCGCGTGTACCAGCAATTGCAGGATCATGCCCGGGCGCTGGAGGTCCTGAAGCGCGCATACCACATTCAGCGCGTCAGCGCCGGGTTACAGAATCTGGCACAGGTATCCATCCTGCAAAGAATCACCGAAAGCAACATTGCCCTGCGTGACTGGCCGGCCGTGGATCAGAACTTTGACCAGTTGCTGTGGATCTACCGGCGCAACTACGCGGATGGCGACCAGGAGTTGCTGAATGTTTTTGGCCAGGTCGGGCGCTGGAAAATCCAGGCGTACCGGGAAAGACTGCTGGAGTCCGATGGCTACACCATGGTCAGCGACGCCGCCTACCTTTACGAAAAGTCCATCAGGCTGACGGAACAGCGCTTTGGAGAAACCGACCCCCGGCTCGTCGATTTGCTGTACGGCCATGCCCTCGCCAGCTACCAGGCCATGATCGAATATGCCAACCGCCCATTGGACAAATACGTGGACCGCCAGGCCGCGTCCGCGGTCACCTACGTGCAGCGATGCACCCCGGTGCGGACTGCCGGCGGCCGCACGTTCATGCAGTGCTATACCGTCCCGGTGATGAATTTGGGCACTTATTCGCGCGCCCAGGACGAAAAGGATATGGACGTGGGGCGGCGTTTTTCCGCCGCGCGCAGATCCCTGGAGCGCATTGTCGCCATCCATGCAGCCCATGCCGAACTGGAACCGGAATCACATGCCGACGCACTGGCGCACCTGGGCGATTGGCACATGCTGAAAGGCAGCACCAATACCGCCATGGAGTATTATCAAAAGGCGTGGCAACTGCTCCAGGGTGCGCCAGACGGCGAGCGGAAGATCCAGGCCCTGTTCGGCAGTCCGGTGGTGCTGCCCGCATTGCGCCTGTCCCTGCCCAGCGTCGACAAGGAAGTGAGGCCGGCAAACCCGGCAAATTTCGTCACCGCCACCTATGACGTCAGCAAGAGTGGCCGCGTGAACAATGCGCAGATCACGGACCAGAGCCCCGATGTCGCGGTCTCGGCGCGGCGCAACGTGCTGCAATCCCTGCGCAAAAATCGTTTCCGGCCGCGACTGGAAAATGGCGTGGCGGTCGACACCCTGGGAACGGTCAAGCGCTACCCCATCAACTGACCCGGTTGACCCCATGCGCCTCAATTCCCTGATCAAGCTTCGCCGCCTGGCCACTTGCGCCATAATCTTGCTGGCCGGCACAGGTTGCACGACGCCGCCCAGCCAACCGACCACGCCGTCCATGCCGCAACCGCCAACGCAAAGCTCCAGTTCGTCGACTTCATCGACAACCCAATCCAAACCCAGCGCGCAGAGTCAATCGCAATCCGCGCCGGAATCCCAATCCGCGTCTGCATCAGAGTCTGCTTCACAGTCACAATCCACTTCACCGGCGGCGGCCGGCGCGGAAGGGGCGCAGGCCAGCAGCAGCGCTGATGCCAGTCAACAACAGCAATCACAGGATCCCGCGGCAGAGGGTGGCGGCAACGCGGATCCATCTTCAACTCAATCGGAGGACGAGGTCCTGGATGCGGCGCTGGAAACATTCGATAAGGGCATGCAAGGGGCCGCCGCCACACAACCGGGATCAGAACCCGAAGCGGGCAGTCCTCCACCGCAGTCAACTGCATCCGGCGCTGCGACCGCAAGCCGCGCTGACAGTCCGCCAGGCGGTACCTCCGGCGCCGCGGGCAGTCCAGCCGCCGCCGCCGGAACCGATGGCGGCACAACTGCGGCTCGCGCATCAAGCACGGCCGGATCTCCCGGCATGAGTGGTGGGGCCGCCGGGGCAAACGGTACTGCTGGAACGCCCGGCATGAATGGCGAGGCCGCCGGTGCAAACGGCGCGGCCGGAACTCCCGGCGCAGGCAGCCCCGGTGCCGTGACCCAGGGCGAGCAAGTGGTGCTGCTGGATGGCCGGCTCAATGAGCAAATGGCAAAATTCGACGGCATGCTGCTGGATGAGCGCGCGGCTGCCGCGGCACGGCAGCGTGACAGCGGCACACTCGGCGCCGACGAAGAGGAACCCGGCTCCGGCTACGGCGGCGGTTACGGTACTGATTCCGAGGATGGCGGGGGCATGGCCGGCACGGGTGGTGATGGTGATACTGCGCCGCCATTGACGGGTGGGCCGGGTGGAAGGGGTGGCAACGCCTCGAACTCCGCGGGCGGTGGCATGCCGGACATGCCCGCTCCGGCACGCGCCGGAGACCATGGGCCGGTCGCGGTGGCGGCCGTACCCACGGACATTCCGCGCGGCAACGATGATGACGTGGTTGCGCGCCAGTTGCGCGAGGCTGCCATGCAGGAACCGGACCCGGTGCTGCGGGAGAAACTCTGGAATGAATATCGCAAATACAAAGGCATGCCGGTGAAATGATGATGACAGCCCCACGCACCTGGTTGATTTCCCTGCTGCTGGCGGCGCTGCTGCCTGGTTGCAACTCCACCACGGTAAAGACCACGTCGCAGACGCCGGTGCAACGCGAGCTTGCCGGGCCGGTGCCGGAGTCCATGTTGCTGGATGTGGGCGTGAACCTGTTCAAGCCCGGCACCGACGGCCTGACGGACAAGGAACTGGAACTCATTTATCCCGAGGTGCGTCAGGCCGAGGCGCGCTACTTTCCCACCGTACTCGCCACCACGCTGCAAAATACCGGCAGTTGGGGCGTGGTGCGCGTGATACCGGACCGGCAGAGCGAAATGGACCTGTTCGTGGACGGCGTCATCCTCCAGTCCGACGGTGAATTCCTGAAACTTGCCATTAACGTGCAGGATTCCAGCGGCAAGGTCTGGTTCACGCGCACCTACGAGGAAGAGGCGAGCAAGTACGCCTATGACAAGGAGCTGAGTAAATCCATTGAGCCCTTCCAGGGGCTTTACAACCGCATCGCCAGTGACATGGCTGCATTTCGCAGCCAGTTGACCCCAACCCAGGTCGGCACGTTGCGCACCATCAGCGAACTCCACTTCGCCGAACGCTTCGCCCCCGACGTGTATTCCGGCTACCTGGTCAAGGACGGCAAGGAGCGGTACAGCATCGCGCGCCTGCCGGCGGAAAATGATCCATTGATGGAACGGCTGCGGCGTATTCGCGAGCGGGACAACCTGTTCGTGGATACCTTGCAGGACTATTACTCCACCTTCTCGGCCAAGATGCGCAGTCCCTACCTGCAATGGCGGCAGGAGAGTTACTCCGAGATTCATCAGTTGCGCGAGACCCGGGGCTCCGCGACGCGGCGCACGCTGGGCGGCGTGGCGGCCATCGCGGCCAGCATTGCGGCCATTTACTTTGGCGCCAACAGCAACAACCCGGGCCTGGAGACGCTGGGAACCATGGGCGGACTGGTCGGGATCGGCGCCGGTGCCATGCTGGTGAAAAGCGGCCTGGATCGGAACGCGGAAGCGAAACTGCACCTGGAGTCCCTGAAGGAAATCGCCGCTTCCCTGGATGCGGATATCCAGCCGCACCGGATGGAACTGGAAGACCGGACCGTGACGTTGTCCGGTAGCGTGGATCAGCAATATGCGCAGTGGCGCGAGATTTTGCAGGAGATCTACCGAACTGAAACCGGCGTCATGCCGGACCCGGCACCTGCGAA
>CAYMXG010000035.1:4391-12973 GCA_964394115.1 uncultured Enterobacteriaceae bacterium
AGGCCGGCGCCAGTCCGACACGCTGGCTGCCCCTGCTGGCGCTGGCAACACTGATCTGCGTGGCCCTGGCCGTGATTTTCATCCTGCCCCGGTGGCAGGCCGGCCATAAGGATCCCAGCGCTTCGATATCCGCCACATCAGCGAATACACCGGCTGTCGCTGCAACACCGGCGCCACCACCACCCTCCGCAACCGCGGACACTGCATCCGAGGAGGAACGAAAAGCCGCGCGCAGCGCCGCACAGGACCTGCTCGAGCAGGTACGCGAGCTGGACAAAAGCCTTAAAGGGATGGGAGTGGAGTCCTGGGCCGCGGCAGACTATCGCGGCGCCGCCGAACTGCTCGCGGCCGGTGAACGCGCTTACCAGACACTGGACTATCCCGGCGCCCGCGCCGGCTATCAGGCAGCACTCGCGCAGTTTGAAGCGCTGGTGCAAAAGGCAGACACGGTATTTACGCAATCCATGACGCAAGGCAACCAGGCGTTGCTGGATGGCAACGGCAGTGCTGCCGGTACCGCATTTCATACGGCACTCCTTATCCGTCCGGACGATGCCGGCGCGAGAAAAGGCGCGGAACGCGCCGGCAGGGTGGATAAAGTCATGGAACTGATTCGAACTGGAGAGGAGCGGGCCCGTGGCGGAGATCTGGCGGCGGCGGCCGCGGCATACCAGCAGGCCCGCGACCTGGATCCGGATTCTGTGCAGGCACAGGAACGATTGCAGTCGGCCCGGCGCGAGTTGGGCGCACAGTCCTATCGTGCAGCAATGAGTGCGGGGTTTGCGGCACTGGGCGCCGGCCAGCTGGGTGCTGCGCGCGGTCACTTTACCGACGCCCTGCGCCTGCAACCCGGCGCGCCCGAGGCAACCGATGCCCTGCGTCAGACCGAGACGCGTCTGACATCCACGGCCATAGAACAGCACCTGACGGCGGCGCGCGTCGCGGAACAGTCTGAAACATGGGGCACCGCGGTGGCGGAGTACGAAGCGGCGCTGAAACTGGATCCCAACCTGCTCGCGGCCCGGGATGGAATCAGCACGGCGGCGGACCGTCGCGACCTGGATCGGCAACTGACCCAGGCCATTGCGCGGCCGGACCGTCTTGCCGATGACACTGTCGATGAAGAGACCACCACGTTGCTCACCCGGGCCGGCAGCGTCCCGTCTCCCGGCACAAAGATGAAACAACAAATAGCCGTATTGAGCACCCTGCAGCAGGAATCGCGCACGCGGGTGGCGGTGACACTGGTATCCGATGGCGCCACCGAGGTGACGGTATATCGCGTGGCCAGGCTGGGCCGCTTTACCAGCAAGGAGGTCCCGCTGCGGCCGGGCCGGTATGTGGCAACCGGGGCACGCGCCGGTTTCCGTGACGTGCGCATTGAGTTCACGGTGGCGGCCACCGGTATCGGGACTCCGGTGCAGGTACAATGCACGGAAAGGATTGGCGGTGTCTCAGATTGAAGACGTCATCCCGAGCATAGCGAGGGATCCTTGTTTTCTAACAGCAAGATTCCTCGCTTACGCTCGGAATGACAAATTGAGGCACAACCAACGGATCGGTGCAGGAAGTTAAATGACAGAGCCCGGATTCCGGAGCATCGAGCCGGCGCGCTTTGACCAGGGCGGTGTCATCCGGCCCGCGCCCTTTACACCGTCAACACCGCACGGGCCGGCGCGCCGCTGGCGCCCGCGGCCGGCGGCATTGGTTGCGGCCCTGGCATTGTGCCTGTGCGCGATTGCAGTCTGGTTCGTGCTGTCCGCCCGCGCGGTGCACATCGTGGTTGAACCTGCTGATGCCGAGTTTGAAGTGGCTGCCGTCCTCAAGTTGCAGCTTGGCAGCCGGCTGCTGCTGCGGTCCGGCAATTATGAATTTTCGGCGCGGGCCGAAGGATATCATCCGCTGCAAACAACACTTGAGATCGGTCCGGAACAGAATCAAAGCAAGTCGTTCGTGCTGGAAAAACTGCCGGGCCGGCTCCGACTCCAGTCGGCACCGCCGGGCGCAGAGGTCGCCGTGGATGGCGCGGTGCGGGGCCGCACACCATTGCTGGTGCAGGACCTGAAGGCCGGAGATCATGCACTGCGTGTCAGCCTGGATCGATACCAGCCGCTGGAGCAGTCCGTCAGCATCGAGGGCAAGGGCATCGAGCAGGAACTGGTGCTGCAACTCAAGCCCGCATGGGCGGATGTGTCACTGAGTTCGAACCCCGCCGGCGCCGGGATTTTCGTGGATGACCAATCCGTGGGGCAAACGCCGTCGCAGGTGCAATTGCTGCAAGGCAAGCGCGCAATCCGCGTGCAGCTATCCGGGTACAAGCCATTCTTCATTGAACTTCAGGTCATCGCTGAACAACCGCAGGCGCTGCCGGAGATTGTCTTGCAGCCCGCCGATGCCGTGCTGGAACTGCGCAGCCGCCCCGCCGGGGCCAGTGTCACCCTGGACGGGAAGTTCCAGGGACGCACGCCCATTGAGTTGGCGCTGGCGCCAGGCCAAACCAGCACCGTGCGCCTGTTCCGCGATGGCTTTGCCGGCGCCGAACGAAATGTGCAACTGGCGTCCGGGGAAAGGCGAGCGTTGGATGTGGACTTGACGCCGGATATCGCCAGCGTGGACATACGCGCCACACCGGTGGATGCGGAACTGACCATCGATGGAGAGGCGCGCGGCCTGGCCGCGCAGACCGTGACATTGAATACCAGCGCGCACACCATTCGCATCCATAAGCCGGGCTACGTGGCGTACGAAACCACCGTCACACCCCGCGCCGGCATTCCGCAGCAGGTGCACATCAAGCTGCAGACGGAAGCGGAGGCGCGCATCGCGGCTATCAAACCGCAAATCACGGCGGCGGGCGGAGCAGTGTTGAAGCTGTTTCGCCCCAATGGCACATTCACGCTGGGTGCGTCGCGGCGTGAGCCGGGCCGTCGCGCCAACGAGGCATTGCGTGATGTGACCTTGCAGCGCCCGTTCTATCTCGGCGTGAACGAGGTTACCAATGCCCAGTTCAAGCAATTCGATCCGACCCACGGCTCAGGGGATTTCCAACAGAAAAATCTCGATGGCGCCAATCAGCCGGTGGCCAGGATCACCTGGGAACGGGCCGTTCTGTACTGCAACTGGCTGAGCCAGAAGGACGGGCTCCAACCTTTCTACCAGGTGCGGGACGGCAAAGTGTTGGGCGCCACCCCGGGGGCAGCCGGATATCGCCTGCCCACGGAAGCGGAGTGGGAGTGGGCCGCCCGCTTCCAGTCCGGCGCCATGGCCCGATATACCTGGGGCGAGGCGCTGCCGCCACCGGCAAGGAGCGGCAATTTTGCCGATCAGTCGGCCGTGGGTCTCGTGGCGCAGGTGCTGGAAAAATACCAGGATGGCTATCCGGTTTCATCCCCGGTGAGCAGCTTTCCTCCCAACGGCAAAGGGCTGTGGGATATGGACGGCAACGTGGCTGAATGGGTGCATGACTGGTACGACGTGCCCGTGGATCAGGTCTCCGCCATGACCGACCCGCAGGGGCCGGCCGGCGGGCAGCATCGCGTGATCCGCGGCGCCAGTTGGGCGCATGGCACGGTAACCGAATTGCGCCTCAGTTTCCGCGACTATGGCACCGAGGGGCGCGATGATGTAGGTTTCCGCATCGCCCGTTATCTGGAGTGATCAGGTTGAATCAGGCATTGTCACTGGTTCTGTTCGTGGCGCTGGGCGGGGTCGCGCTGGCCCAGGAGGATAAGGCCGAACCGGCCGCAGGCGACCCGTCAACAGAACAAACTACTGCGCCGGCTACGGAAGCTGTGGCCAAACCTGACCCCGCCGCCGCAAGGAGCCCGGACAGTTTCACGCCCAGCGAGGAGATCTCCGAGGACCTCCCGGTGAGTTTTCCGGTGGATATATGATCAGCAGGTAGAATGTAGAAGGTAGAATATAGGGGACACATCGCAGATCCCCTACCTTCTACCTCCTACCTTCCGCCTTCAAAAAATGAAACACACCGTCACCTCCGATTTCTTCTTCCAGCTCGCATCGCTGGTCATATCCATCATCTTGGTACATACGCTTTATGTAATGGTGGTCTGGCCGGCGGCGGATGCGTTGCTGGCGGACCAGCGTGCCCGGCAGGAAGCGGGTGAAACCGCCGAGTTGCCGCGCTCCATCTACATCGTGATCAAGGATTACGAGCAGGAATCGGAAATCATCCTGGCGCTGTGGGCCATGGCCATCATGGGTCTCAAGTTGCGCCAGACCAATGAGGAGCGCCGCCTGTTGCGTCATTCGTTGCTGGAGGTGACGGAAGGCACCAGCATCCTGCCCGAGGACGCGCGAAAATTCGCGCGTCCATTGCAGGCATTGCCGGAGGAACAGCGCGAGTACCTGCTGCCGCGGGCGCTGCTCACCGCGTTGCAACGCTTTGGTTCCACGCGCAGCATCCAGGATTCCGCAACCGCCGTGCGCAGTGTCTGCGACGTGGAATCGGATCGGCTCGACTCGGAGCTCTCGCTGGTGCGCTACATCATCTGGGCCATCCCCTCCATCGGCTTCCTGGGCACGGTGCGCGGCATCGGTGACGCACTGGGACAGGCGCAGCGGGCCGTCGAAGGCGACATTGTCGGCGTCACGGTCAGTCTCGGCGTGGCATTCAACTCCACGCTCATTGCCCTCGTGGTCAGCATGGTCATCATGTTCCTGATGCACCAGTTGCAGTTGTTGCAGGAGCGCCTGGTGCTCGACACGCAGAACTACTGCGACAACAACCTCATAAGTCATCTGCAAGTGCGCTGACACGCCGTCGCATGTCACAGCCCTGCATCATTGAGCTGAACGATGCGGACATCCGCGTCCACCAGGGTGAGCGCCTGGTGCTGCACTGTCCGGGCGTGGCCGTCATCCGCGGGGATAGCCTGCATCTGGGTGAGCAGGCCGCCGGCATGACGCATCTGCATCCCCGTCAGACTTACAATCGTTTCTGGTCGGCTTTGAGCCAGGACCCGTGGCCATCCGCTGCAGGTGCGCTGCGCCACAATGCAGACCTCGCCTACCAGCACCTGCTGTCGCTGCACGAACGCGCCGGCAAGCCGGCAGAAGTGATATTCGCCGTCCCCGGGAGTTTTTCCACCGCGCAACTGGCGTTGCTGCTGGGCATCAGCCAGTCCTGCCCGTTTGCCGCGGTGGGGCTGGTGGACACGGCGGTGGCGGCTGCCGCCGCCGTTGCGGGCCCGGGCCGATACCAGCACCTTGACCTGCAATTGCACCAGGCGGTGTTGACACGCATCGATGTGCATGAACAGGTCGAGCGTCACAGCGTGGATGTGGTCGAGGGCTGTGGCATACTGGCGATTCACGACGCCGCCGCGGAACTCATCTCCGATACTTTCATCCAGCAATCGCGTTTCGACCCGCTGCACCGCGCGGAGTCTGAACAGGCCGTGTATGACCAGTTGCCCCGCTGCCTGGTAACGTTGCAGGCGCAGGCGGAGGTCATACTCGATATTGTCGTCGGGTCTTCGCGCCAGCAGGCACGCCTGACCCGCGACAACATGGTTGAGCGGCTGCGGCGGGAATACTCCGCCATCCTGCAACGGTTGGAACCGGATCGGATGGTTTTGCTCAGTGACCGCGCCGCGGCGCTCCCCGGTCTGACGCAGGCATGCGCAGCGCCGGTGGCCCTGGCCGCGGATGTGGTCCGGCGCAGCTGCCTCTTGTATCTGGACCGGATTCGAAGCGCCGGCCCAAATCTGAATTTTGTCACGCGCCTGCCCGCGCCGCGGGAGGCCACGCTGCACATGCCGGAGACGGAGGCGCCCACGGCGCTCCATCCGATACACCTTGAACCCGCCACCCACCTGCTGCACGGGCACCAGGCCTACCCGTTGAACCAGCGCACGTTATATCTTTCCGCGCGCGGCTCGGTGACCACCACCCGGCAGCCGCTGTCGTCCTGCGCCGTCAACGGCAATGGCGCTGATACCCAAATCACGCCGCTCACGGATATCACTATTTATGTGGACGGGGAACGCCTGACCGGCGCGCGCCGGATCGCGGCCGGTGACAAGATCAGTTTTGCCGGTTCCGATACCGTCTACTCATTGATAAGCACCGCCCGCCCGGATGGCCCGTAACCGCCGACCGCTGCCCGCCTTCAGCCTGTCGTTCCTGGACATCATGTCCTGCGGGCTCGGCGCCATGGTGCTGGTGTTTCTCATCATCAAGCACAACGCCAACGCCACCGCGCCGGCGGCTTCCGCGCCGCCGGATCAGCGCAGCGAGGTCAGCCTGCTGGACAAGGAGGTCCGCGCCGGGAAAAAGGGCCTGGCAGAACTGCGCAACACCATCGCGGAAGTGGAGCAACAGAAGGTGATTGCCGAAGGACTGGCGCGCCGGATCCAGGAGCAGGTCCGCGAGGCGCAGGGTGATACGGATTCGAAACGCGCCAGCTCCGCGTCCGATGAGATTATGGCGCTGGAGGCACAGGTGCAGGAACTGGAACGCCAAAAGCAGCAAATCGAATCGGACAAGACCAAGACCGGCGAACATACCCGCAGCTTCAGCGGCGAAGGCACGCGGCAATACCTGACCGGCCTGCAGATCGGTGGCGAACGCATACTGGTATTGCTGGATGTTTCCGCCAGCATGCTGGATGAGACCCTGGTGAATGTGATCCGGCGCAGGAACATGACGGATGCGCGCAGGACCGGATCGGTGAAATGGCGCCAGGCAGTGGCCACGCTGGACTGGTTGACCACCCGCTTTCCGGCCAGCAGCAAATTCCAGGTGTACCTGTTCAGTACCGACGTCAAGGCAGCCATCCCCGGGACCGAGGGACAATGGTTGAACGTCAATGAATCCGCGCGGCTGGATGCCGCGGTCGACGCGGCAAGGGCAGTTGTTCCGGAGGGCGGCACCAGCCTGCAGCGCGCGTTTCAGGAGATTTCCAGGATGCGGCCGCTGCCGGACAATGTTTACCTGATTACCGACGGCCTCCCCACCCAGGGCCTGGGAGCGCCGCGCAGCGGCGGCAAGGTATCCGGCAATGAGCGCTTCAAGTTATTCAACGCAGCTGCCAACCAGGTGCCGGACGGCGTTCCCATTAATACCATCCTGTTGCCCATGGAAGGCGACCCCATGGCGGCGTTCTCCTTCTGGGGTCTCGCGGTCGCAAGCGGCGGATCCTTTCTGAGTCCGGCGGCGGACTGGCCATGAGACGCAAGCGGCGCGACGTGGAAGTCTTCAGCCTGTCCTTCCTGGACGTAATCACCTGTGGTCTCGGCGCCATCATCCTGCTGGTGATGATCTCCAAGCCCGGCGCGCCGCTGGTACTGGAGCCGGCGCCGCAATCGCTGGATGGCATGATCGCCGACCTGCAGGAAAAGTTGTTCGAGCTGCGGGGCGAGGCCCGGGTGCTGAATCGTGAACTCACCGCCACCCGCGAGCAATTGTCGGAGATCAAATTGCGCGTGGCCCGGCTCTCCAGCGAACTGGGGTCGATACACGACCGTGCCGCCGGGCAGGAGCAATCCGCCAGCTCTGAAGCGGCGCGCAAGGGGGAACTGCAGTCGGCGCTGCAAAAGCTCACCGATGAGATGCGACGCCTGTCGGCCCAACGCGAACAGGTCCGCACCGACGTGGCCGGCGGCATACCCGTGGACAGTGAGTACATCATCTTTGTCATCGACACTTCGGGCAGCATGTTTCAGTACGCATGGGGCCGGGTCATGCAGGAAATGATCGGCGTGCTGCAACTCTATCCGAAGGTCAAGGGCATCCAGGTGCTCGATGACCAGGGCGGCTACATGTTCCAGGATTACCGCGGCAAGTGGATCCCGGACTCGGCCGCGCGACGCAAGATCATCGTGGACCGGTTGCGCACCTGGAATCCCTTCAGCAACAGCAGCCCGGTGGAAGGTATCGAGAAGGCCATCCGGACCTATTATGAACCCGACCGTCGCATCAGTATTTATGTGTTCGGGGATGACTTCACCGGCGACTCCGTGCGCCGGGTGCTGGACGTGATTGAACGGCTCAATCCAAAGAATAATGACGGCGTACCCCAGATCCGCATCCATGCCATTGGCTTTCCGGTGCAATTTGCCGCTCCGCAGCAGGTCACCGGCGCCCGCTTTGCCAACCTGATGCGGGAGATGACCCGGCGCAACATGGGCACATTTGTGGGCTTGAACGACTACCACGGCACCGCGGGCAAAACCCGTTACACTATTGGAACGCCGTAATTAACGGCGACCGCACAGCGGTTTCCGTGTCGAAAATAAATTTGGGCAGGAGTATTCACATGCGTCTTTCGAGGGTTCAGAGCCACTCGTCATACCCGCGTATGCTACCCACAGGACGTGGGGTATGCCGCGAGAGGACAGGATGTCCGGAGCGGCCGGTATCCAGTGAAAACATGCTGGACCCCGCCCCGGTTTTCACCGGGGTGACGCGCCGGGGTGACGGCGCCGGAATTTGCCGCGTGTTGTGCCTGGGACTGCTGGCACTCATGCTGGGTTGTTCCCAGTCGGTAAAGATCAAGGTCGATACCGAAGTGCCGACGCCGACCGTGAGCAAGATCCCGCTCACCCTGGGCGTGTACT
>CAYMXG010000036.1:0-5439 GCA_964394115.1 uncultured Enterobacteriaceae bacterium
CGCATGACCACCGGCCGCAAGCACCACGTACTGGTGGCCATCCACTGCGTAGGTCATGGGAATCGCCTGTCCGCCGGCCGGCAGCCGCGTCTGCCACAACACGCTGCCGTCCTCCACATTAAATGCGCGGAAGCGATCATCGGCCGAGGCGGCAATGAAAACCAGCGCCCCGGCGGTGACCATGGCGCCGCCGGCATGAGGGGCTCCCATCTCGAGCGGCAGCGGCACCGGCAGCATTTTTTCCAGCGTGCCCAATGCCACCTGCCACAGGATGGTTCCATGCTCCAGATCCACCGCGGTCAACCGGCTCCACGGCGGTTCCGTGCAGGGTGCGCCCAGGGGCGAGGACAACAGCCAGTTCTCCACGGAGTAGGGCGTACCCAGCTGCGGAAACCGGATGATGCCTTTGGTGTCGAGGCCGTCCGGCGCTGAATTCAACACCGGATCGTCATTCCGCGGAATGAGCTTCGCGACACCGGCTACATGCAGCGTGCTCACCAGCAATACCTTGCGCACGGGATCCACGGCGCCGCCGCCCCAGTTGGCCCCACCCGCGAAACCCGGCATCAGGATGGTCCCCTGTTCTCCGGGTGGAGAGTAAAGTGGACCACTGCGCAGGGCTTCGATGCGCAGACGACAGAGATAACGATCAATCGGTGTGAATCCCCACGCGTCATCGGGCGACAGGCCCTGGGCCGTCAGCGGCGGCGGCGCAGTCGGGAACGGCTGGGTCGGAGACAGCCATTCACCGAGGGCACCCTCCCCCGGCACCGGCCGTTCCTCGATGGGGAAGAAGGGTTCGCCGGTGACCCGATCGAAAATGAAGACCAGACCCTGCTTGGTCAGCTGCACCACCGCGGGCACAACGCGGCCGTCCTTCTGCAGATCGACCAGGATGGGTTGCGCCGGCAGATCATAGTCCCAGACATCGTGATGGGTGGTCTGGTAATGCCAGATCATTTCCCCTGTTGCACCGCGCAGCGCCACCAGGGAATTTGCGTAACGATTGTCGCCGTGGCGCAGCCCGCCGTAGAAATCCGGACTCGGGCTGGTCGTAGGCAGGTACACAATGCCCCGTTCCTCGTCCACGGCCGGTGCAGTCCAGACATTGGCATGACCGGTGGTGCGTGCACTGCCGTCCTGCCAGTCGCCGGCGGCCGGGTCCGCTGGATCCCTCGGGATCGGATCAAACTCCCAGCGCAATGCACCGCTGCGCACGTCGAATGCCCGCACCTTTCCGCTGGGCGCGTCCGCGCGCAGGTTGTCAAATATCATGGAACCGAAGATGACCACGTCACCGACGATGGCCGGCGGTGATGGGAAGGACACGAACTCCCGCGGAATGAACGCCTTTTCCTCCACCGGCCGCACTTCGCCGTTGTCCCCGAAACCCGCGCACCGCTTCCCGGTGCGGGCGTCGATGGCGTAGATGCGGAACGCCCAGGTGCCGAACAGGATGCGGCGCTTGCAGGGATCATTCGCATTCGCCAGCGGGTCCAGCCAGTGGGATACGCCGCGACATTTCGGAAAATGCACGTCCTCGGGCAGCGGATAGGCATTGGGATCGAACACCCAGCGCTCGGCGCCGTTGACGGGATCCAGCGCGATGACACGCGCCGTGGGCGTGCAAACGATCAGCAGGCCGTCCAACAGGATCGGCGTGTTCTCGAAGGATTGCTGCTTGATCCGCTCCGGACCCAATCGCTCCAGTTCGCCGGTGCGATAGGTCCATGCCACTTCCAGATCCTGGACATTGTCCCGGTTGATCTGGTTGAGCGTGGAATAGCGGGTGCCGGTCTGGGTGCCACCGAAGTACATCCAGCCGGAATCGCCGGGGTTTCCGGCCTCGGCAACACCCAGCCACAGCGCCAACACACCGACCACCAGCTGAGTCCGCATCATCGTTGCACCACCCTGAGTTGTAACAGTTCTTCGCGCCCTCTCCCTACCCTTTGCTCACCCCGTCCCTGGGGTTCGCCCCATCGGGGGCGCACTTCGGGCGACCAAATTCGCTCCCGGCGAATTTGTCCCGCAAGCGGGAGAGGGTGTCAGTAAGCCGGGCGCCAGCCGCAATGTATTGAACAAAAATCAGCACCGGTGCCGTTACTGCATCTGAGATTCGTACAATCCATACTGCGCCCACATTGTTATGTTGGATTCCATAGTTCAAACCGGAGATCGAAATCCATGGGGATCCGTAGCGTTTTCCTGTTGGCGTTGCTGCTCTGCCTCAACCTGCTGCCACACGCCGCGGCCGCCGCGGTGATAGAAGGCACGGTCAGCGCCGGCAAGGATGCCGTGGCCGGGGCGTTGATTACACTCACCAGCGAGGATGGCATCTTTGCCGAGACAGCGTACTCCGACGCCGCCGGTGCCTTCCGCCTGGCCACGGAGCAGCGCGGCTTTCTGAATCTGCGCGTGCGCAAGCCCAACTTTGCCGATGCCATGCGCGATCTGGAGGTCACCGCCGATCAGACCCCGCGTCAGGACATCAGGCTGAGAGCGTTGGTCGCGGACAAGGACATTTCCGATCAACTCACCGCCAGCGCGCATTATGCGCGCATTCACTTCGACGACCCGAAGGAGCATGGTTTTTTCCAGATCGAGTGCCTGACCTGCCACCAGCTCGGCAACGCCTATACGCGGGCGCCGCGCACACCCGATCGCTGGCAGGCCATCGTCACACGCATGCTCGGCTTCTACGGCATCACCGACACGCAGCGCATCAACCGCTATGCAAAGATTCTGGAACAGGCATTTGATGGGAAACCGGTGCCCGTCCGCCAGGAACAACCCATCGATTCCGCGCTGTTCGCGGCTCGCGTCACACAATGGAAACTCCCGGGTGCATTAATTGCCCATGACGTGGAGTACCACGCTGCCGACGGCAGGTTCTACACCGTGGACCAGGGCAAGGATCTCATCTACATCACCGACCCGCGCACCAACAAGACCGAGACATTTACCATTCCCAACGACGGCATCCCGGTGGGTGGGAAATTCCTGAAGTTCTTCAATAACCCGAATCCGTTCAGCCTTGCAGTCAGCCGTGGGCCACACAGCCTGCAGGAAGGGCCGGACGGCAAGTTCTACACCACCGACACGGTCAGCGGGCAAATCGGCGTCTTTGATCCGGCCACGCGCACCTATGTCGGCCATGACATTGGCGGCAAGGCCATGTATCCGCATACCCTGCGCTTCGACAAAAAGGGGATGTTGTGGTTTACCGTGGGCGTGTCCAATCAATTGGGCCGCTTCAATCCTGGCGCCGGGGAAATGACGCTCATCGAACTTCCTGCGACCAGCGACCGCCCGGAGATTCCCATACTGATGCCCTACGGCATCGATATCCATCCCCGGGATGGCAGCGTGTGGTACACGCGCCTGATGGCGAACCGCATTGGACGCGTCGATTCGAAGACACTGGCAGTCGAAGAATTTGAGCCACCGGTGATCGGCCCGCGCCGCATGCGCTTCGCCAGGGACGGTACGTTGTGGATCCCGTCCTTCGGCACCGGCGAACTGGTGGCGCTGAACACCGCGACCATGAAATACCGCAATTACAAACTCCCGCCCCTGTCGGAGGGCGAAATCGAAGCGCCCTACGCGGTGAACATCCATCCCCGGACCCAGGACGTGTGGATCACCGCCAACATGTCCGACCGGATGTTCCGTTTTCTGCCGAAGGAGGAGCGCTTTATTTCCTATCCACTGCCCACCCGGGGCATTTTCCTGCGCGATCTGATTTTCCTCCCCGACGGAAGAGTCTGTGCCGCAAGCAGCATGGCGGCGGCGGCACTGGCGGTGGAAGGCGGCATGGAGGAGATCATCTGTCTCGATCCCGGCAGCGGTTGAATGGGATCGGATTGCGTCGGCTTGTCAGTGCGGGCCGGACCTGTGAAGATCGGCTACTGAGCCCCGGTAGCTCAGGGGATAGAGCGACGGCCTCCTAAGCCGTAGGTCCCAGGTTCGAATCCTGGTCGGGGCACCAATAAGATTAAATATAATCATATAGTTATATTTACCTTTCGCTTCCCAGGCCCGGCCGCAGATGATCTCTCCCGATTCGGATCGCACGCCTGCCTCTGAGATTGTGTAACCATCGGGCAACATGGCTTTTTCCCATGGCGGGCGCGGCACATGAATGAGGGACTCGCCGACTTCAGCCATGGGTGATTCCCTCCGGCTTGAATGAAGTCGTGCCGTATCCCAGGCGCTGCAAATCATCAGTGACTACAACGAGGGGGGACCCGCAGCAAACAAGTTCAGCAGCAAGGGCGCGAAGTTCCTCTGCGGTGATACCTTTGTCCGGGGAAACGATGCAGTCCAGTCCATAGACCGGCCAGAAAAGGTTCCCCGGTACCTCGCCCCAAGGAAGAACCAACACGTCTATGAGTGTTTTATTCTGTTTTGCGTGTTTCCAGGCGTCAATGCCGGCATACACCCAGACACCGTTTCGCGGGCGCCAGCCTGTTAATAAGCCATTAAACAACTCACGCCCATAGGGGCAGAAGCGGCGGTGCTTGCTGAAGGCACCTCTGCTTCTATGATAGAGGTGACGTAGTTGCTTGATGGACTGAGCGTCGTAATGTTGATTTGCATTCCACGCTGACCCACTTGCGGCAAGTATTTGCATCCAAAACCGATCCGCTTGTAGCGTCGTTACTACCCGCCTAACTACATCCTGGATCATAACTACCGACTCAACGGAGTGGGTCAGTATTCAATGCAAAACCCGGGTCAATTTTAGACGCAAAACAACACCCGGACATGAAGGAGTTCGAGGAACTGGCGACCGCGATGGTTGCCGAGCATATCAGTATGCGAAGCTCGCAGCCAAATGAACGTTGTGGTCAGAGAAATGATCAGCCAATTCACCATGATAACTGACCGTGAAAGAGATCCTGTTCGCCACTAAGGATGTCATATTGGCACCAAAGAAAATCGCAGTGTCTTGCTCGGCAACATCATTCACCTGGAAGGAAGTTCCGGGGATAGAGACAAAGTTCGCGCTTGCCTGATACGGGTCTGATGCAAGACGGACACGATACCCGCCGAAGAACCTGAATAGAGACCCCGAGTCGTCGCCGCTGTAGGTACGGTAGTCTACTGGTCTCTCAGATTCGGCCCCGTCGAAGACGCCCGTCCTCCAACCGGCATTGACGAAGTACGAGCCATCCAGCCGATCAGATTCACTGTCACTGATTGAAAGAGCGAGCCTAGTCTCCCCTTCTTCGCCAATCTCCGTATACCCGTTACTGGACATGCCGAAGTAGTCGAGCGATGCAGTAGGACCGATGAAGAATCTGCCAATTGACGCCTGATATGAAAGTCCCGATGAGCCTGCAAAGTAGAGGCTGTCCCATTCTCCCGAATAGTCATCGTCCAAATCACCAAAGCTGACTGTACGACTGGACCGGCTCTCTGCTCGTCCCGCGG
>CAYMXG010000036.1:5449-12903 GCA_964394115.1 uncultured Enterobacteriaceae bacterium
CGCGGCGCCAATAGCTAAGAAATCAAAGTCTCCGAAAGAATATGACAGGTACAACGTGGCGTCATACGCAGTCCAGTTCACCTTATGAACCGAGCTTTTTTCCAGATCATTTGTACCATCGCGCAAGGAAATAGCTACGCCGGCAACTAGCTTGTCCAATACTGTCGCGTCAATGCCAAGCTGCAGCGACCCACCGTATCCGGTATACCCGACGCCGGCTGCCGTACCATCCTGTTTAGCACCGAAACCGTCCAACTCTATCCATGGCCCGCGCTCTATTTCACGTATCTGTTGCAACCGCGTCCCTACCGGCCCAGATGTCAATCCATGCTGACTCGAAAGCTGGCTGGCGGTCGAGTCAGAATAATCCGGAAGCAGTTGCGCGTAATCTTCAGTCAGATCGGCCTCATCCAGATAACTAGTGAGCGCCGCTCCTACGCTGGGATCCGCAAACGCAAGAGCCAGGACTGAATCGAACGCACTGGATTCGTTGAACTTCAATCCGAGATCAAGGGCCGTCTTTGGAACCAGTGTCAAGTGCACTGTATGCTCATCGGCAGTCACGGTCGCATTGTAGATGGCGGGTGTGTCCAAAACGGACTGCACGCTTTCTAGATCGAGCCTCAGTTTATCCGCCCTGATGAGTAACAGATCAAACCCTTCGTTTACAAAACCCTCAAGCGTCGCATGAATCTCCGCATTACGACCGAAGATGGCATCCCCCGCCACATCCAGCACGGCGCCGGGGAACCCTTGCTTCGACAGTTCCAAGCTTATTGTCAGCTCGGAGCCTCCGGTCACGGATATATGATTGAGGGAGAGACCGCGGTCGATAATTAATTTGACCGTCGCGTCGTCAATGACAATGTTTTCGACATTGAAGGTACGGGCGGAGAATTCCGCTCTATTCCTTACCATCAGAGCGTCATCTCCCAGGCCGAAGTCGACCACTTCGCCTGTGATCGAGCCAGCCCGCATGTCGATCGTATCGTGACCGGCTCCCAGTAATATGTCTCCGGTGATATTAGGGTCCGTTACATCATCCGCATTTACCTTGCCATCTCCATTGACATCGTCCGCCGGTTTCAACCGACTTTGAAATACGTGTACGGGCTCATCCGCCGCGTGGTGTGACGCGTCAATAGCAATAGTATCCCCCGATACGAAATCTTCCTCGTCTACGGTTAGCTCAGCGGAGATGACACCATAATTCCTGATACTCGTCAGTGACCCGGACCGGTCTAAGACCGCTACAGCGGAACCGCCCTTGCCCGTGGCCGTTGTAACAGCTTGGATGACGTTCGTATTTTTTATTTCGTTGACGATCGAATGCTCGTCTATGGTTATGGCTGTCGCCCGGTGATTCGTTTCCGTTGATACTGTCGCCTCAATCTCTCCATCATTGGAAATCCTTCCAACTCGAGTGTAGGGACCGATCGAGACGGCCGTTGAATTGGCCTCGTATGCAGTGGCAACAATCACGCCAGTGTTCAGGATACCGCCATCCACGATTACCTTGCGGCTCCCGTCGGCAAGTCCACTAATGACCACAGCCGTCGCGTTGAACCCGACGTTCTGCCCGTTCGCTGAAATCGTTGCCCTGTTGATTATTCCGTAGTCGTATCCAAACGTGGCTATGGCTTCCCGCAGGTCCTCGTCCTCGTCGTCGTCAAGGGTATCGCGCACCGACTCGAAGACAGTGCCGATCCTGAGATTAGAGGTATCCGCAGAATCCTGACTCGGGGAGATCACCAGCGCAGGACCGGAACCGTATGAATAAATTGTCCCTGTCGACCTGTTTTCGTCATAGTCCTCTATCGTATCCTTTGTTTCATCAGCTTCTTCCGTATCGTCGACGAACTGATCGACTATGCCATTGTTCAGGAATCCCTGACTCAGGCTTCCGCCAATGGATACGGCAGGGCCATCGTCGAATAAATCTTCCGCATCTATTCGATCTTCGATGGAAACGTCGTCTTCCGCCAACGATTCAGGGTCGGCATAGTTGGTGACGGTCGTGTCGGCGAATCCGATAGAGGTAACGGTACCCTCATTCACGAATGCGCCGTGCACGGCCTCGGAAATCCGTACCCCGGTTGCGCCCCGTCCCTGCACCTGGACGGAGCCCGACTGCAGAAAGCTGCCTGACGCGCCACCCTCCAAGTCAATGCCGAAGGCGTTGTCACCAATGACGTTTATCGAGCCATCGTTGACGAAATTTCCCTGGAGATCGGCGATTCTCACGGCTGCGGAGTCATTGCCCTCGACATGGATGCTGCTGGAGCTGTCCAAGCGGATATTGCCAGTGAGCGGGCCATTGACGAAGATGGCGACCCTGTTATCTCCGACGGCGAGCGGCCCGTCCAGATCATCATCGCGGTCATCATCTTCGCGCGTGTAATCTTCCGTAATTGAAATGGCGCCATTCGAAAAGATAGACGCGTTGCGAGCACCCTGAACGATTATTCCGTTTACATTGTCGCTGTCGTCTATCACTATTGAGCCATGATTTTGCACGCTATTGTTGCTGTCGATGATGACTGCGCTGACGTTGTCCTTGTTCTCGACGGTGATTGAACCCCCGCTGGCGATTGAAATGTTTCCGGGCGCGCCCCCGTCGGCTTGCGAAGTACTGACGCGATCACTTGTCTCCTCATCAATGGTCAACGCATGCCCGGCGCATGGAACCACAAACAGCGTCTGGAATAGCCATGTGAGACAACGTTGTCTCATTTTTTTCTCGCTTCTCTCAACACACTCGGCGGAGATAGCGTCACATACAATTGCGGATAGAAAATGGATGAATCGCGCAAGTTCTCAAGGAAGCTGGCTGGGCTAGCCAGCGAATTGACAGCGCATTCCGTGTCGTCCGTCGACGAAAAATGTCTATGCAGCCAAGTGAATCAGCCCGGCCGAGTGTCTTAAACACCACAAATAGGATTCGCGCTCTACGTGACCGCCTGCCTGACACCCATTGGTTATGAAATATCAGAGCGTGGCCAGACCAAATGTGGCGACAACAAGGAAAGAAAGTGCAAGTGACTATCCTTTCCTTGCCACAACGTGGGAGCTACCTGTAGATCTCACGTCTTGATGTATATAGGCACGTTATGAATTACTTTTGAACTTGCGATTGGGGAGATGTTGGCATTCGCGACCATGAAGAGTCATTCAACGTGCAAATCACAATGCCATATTTCGCAACTTCGGCGTTTGTGGCTTTCCTACGGAACTCCCACAGGAATGATCCGATGAAACGTCTTGCAGCTGCTTTTGGAATACTACAGTTATTGATCGTTACCGGTTGCTCTGGTCCAGATAATCGCTCTGGACCAGAAACGATTGACACATTCACAACGAACATAACCGACAACAATGAGAAATACTTCTCATACTCGGTAGAAATGATGATGCCAAAGAAGTCTGGCAGAATGTCGCCATCAGGCCCGGGTGGTGGTGGTATGGGCGGTGGTGGTATGGGCGGTGGTGGTATGGGTGGCGGTGGTATGGGTGGGGGAGGCATGCCACCAGGTGGCATGGGAGGCAAAGGAATGCCAGGTGAAGGCAAACTCCCTGACCCAGAAGAAATGAAGAAGCGCATGGAAGAGCGGACGAGTCAATTAGTTGCACTAAAAATTGAAGAGTCCGGGTATTGTAAAAAAGGCTTTACCATTGATGACAAGAATATGGGAAGCGGTCACTTCCAAATTCTTGGCCACTGTAAAGACTTGGCAACCGCAGAAGATCGAGAAAAGTTCCCAAATACAGGCTCGACACAATAAGGTCGCAAATTCCATCACGCTCACACGTGAGTGACGCGGTGATTCGAGATTGCGCGCACTCGGTAAGAGGCAATTCGATTCTCAAACAACTCTCGGGTTAAGAATCCTAAGCGCAACTACAGGGATCGAGTTATGCTTTCTATGGTGTGCAATGACGAAAATCCGGCGGTCGGCCATGTCAGGTAAGGGCGGAGCATCGTTGTCTGTTTGCTCGCGACGGCAACTGCTCGCAGCCGCTTCCGGGATGGGGGCATTCCTGGGACTGCGCCAGGTGCTCGGTGCGCCTGACCCAGATGCTTCGCCGGCAACCCCGTTGTCGCGATTCGGTGCTCTACGCCCGGACCCGGCTCGCATCCTGGATTTGCCGGAAGGATTTTCCTACCGCGTCATATCGAGGGCGGGAGACACGATGCATGACGGGCTGCGCGTTCCTGCCGCCCATGACGGCATGGCCGCCTTCGACGGCGGCAACGGCCGCGTCATCCTGATCTGCAATCACGAACTCGAACTGGGCGATGGCGCGCTGGGTCCGTTTGCCGCCGGCGGCCGGCATCCCGCGCTGGCGCGCTGCTATGACGATGGCGGTGGAGAGCCCTGCGCGGGCGGCACCACGACGCTCAATTATGAGCCTTCGACGGGCAAGGTGGAAAAGCATTTTCTAAGCCTGGCCGGCACCGAGAGAAACTGCGCCGGCGGTCCCACGCCCTGGGACAGCTGGCTGTCCTGCGAGGAAACGGTCACGAAGCCGGATGGAAAGCGGACGCGCACGCACGGCTGGGTTTTCGAAGTACCGGCCGCGGCGCGGGAACCGGTGGACCCCGTCCCGCTCACGGCACTCGGGCGCTTCAACCATGAGGCCATCGCGGTGGATCCCGCCACGGGCATCCTGTATTTGACCGAGGATGCTCCGGACAGCCTGTTGTACCGTTTTTTACCGTCCAAGCCCGGCCGGTTGCGCGCCGGCGGCCGACTGCAGGCGCTCTCGCTGCCGAACCTGAAACTGGGCGACACCCGAAACTGGAAAAGCACCCCGGAGCGAATCGAAGCAGGACGCACCTTTGCCACCCGCTGGATAGATCTCGAGGACACGGATTCACCGGACGACGACCTGCGCCACCGCGGGCATGCGGCCGGCGGCGCGTTGTTCGCGCGCGGGGAAGGCATCTGCCACGGAGGCGATGCCATTTATTTCGCGTGCACGTCCGGGGGAAGGATCGGGGCCGGCCAGATTTTCCGCTATCGGCCTTCCGATGCGGAGGGACAGCCAGGGGAATCAATGCGCCCCGGCACACTGGAGTTGTTCGTCGAATCCACCGACCGGCGCCAGCTGGAGAATTGCGACAACGTTGTCATGGCGCCCTGGGGGGATCTATTGGCCTGCGAGGATGCCAAGGCACCATGCGCATTGGTCGGGATCACGCCCACCGGCGGAATGTACCTGCTGGCGCAGAATTCGTGGAGCGATTCCGAACTTGCCGGCGCGTGCTTTGCCCCCGACGGCCGCACGTTGTTTGTCAATGTGCAGATGCCGGGCCTGACATTGGCCATCCAGGGCCCCTTCCCGGCCTGAGAAATCGGGGCGCGCGGGTACGGACCGCGCCGGATGCACGGCGTACCGCTACTGACCGGACTGTGAAACAATACGGCACCTTCGATTGAGCCTTGTGTATTTGCTGAACAAATACATCGTTAATGCAAGTCTCGGAAAGGACGGGCTCGAATCCGGTCCCAATGAATTCGGAAAAGGCAAACCATGCACGATTTCCAGTACGTCACGCCCGGCACGCTGAACAAGGCGATGAAGCTGCTGGCCAAACATGGCTCCTCGGCGCAGCTGCTCGCCGGCGGCACCGATCTCATTGTGAAAATGCGGGTGCGCCGGGCGCGACCGGAACTGGTCGTGGACGCGAAGCACATCCCGGAACTGAACCTGCTCAAGCTCGATGCCACCGGCCTGACCATCGGCGCGGCCGTGAGTTGCCGCCGCATCTACCTGCATGAAGGCATCGCCGCACGCTATCCGGCGCTGGTCGATTGCACGACGCTGGTCGGTGGCATCCAGATACAAGGGCGCGCGACCGTCGGCGGTAATCTCTGCAATGCCGCGCCGAGCGCCGATACCATCCCCGCGTTGATCGCGCTCGGCGCCGTGGCGCACCTGCGCGGCCCGAAAGGGAAACGGAAACTGCGGGTCGAGGAATTCTGCCTCGGCCCGGGCAAGACTGCGCTCCGCAAGGGTGAAATGCTGATCCAGCTGAAGATCCCGAAACCCGCCCGGCATTCCGGCGCATTTTTTCTGCGCTTTATCCCGCGCAACGAGATGGACATCGCCGTGGTGAACGCGGCCGCGGCGGTGGTTCTTGACGCCAAGGGGAAGAAATTCGTCTCCGCCCGTATCGCCATCGGCGCCGCCGCACCCACTCCTTTATATGTGGAGGAGGCCGGGGCCGTGCTGGCAGGCGAGCCGGTATCGGAAAACCTGATTGCGGAAGCAGCGCGCATCGCCGCGCTGGCGGTGCGGCCAATCACCGACATGCGCGGCACCATCGCACAGCGCCGTGACCTGGCGGAGGTGCTGACTGCGCGGGCGCTGCGCGGCGCGATCCAGCGGGCGAAGGAGGCAGGGAAATGAGCACCAAAATGCGCGTCGCCGCAAACGTGAACGGCGCTGCCGTGGAGTTTCTCTGTGAACCGCGCCAGAGCCTGCTGGAAGTGCTGCGCGAAGTCCTGTCGATGACCGGGACCAAGGAAGGCTGCAATGACGGTAATTGCGGCGCCTGCTCCGTGATCGTGGACGGCACACTGGTCAATTCCTGCTGCATGCTCGGCGTCGAGATGGACGGTTGCGAGGTGCAGACCGTGGAAGGGCTGTCGAAGAACGGCAGGCTGCATCCGTTGCAGAAGACCTTTCTCGAGGAGACCGGCATGCAATGCGGTTTCTGCACGCCCGGCTTCCTGATGTCATCAAAGGCACTGCTGGATGCAAACCCGAAGCCGGACGAACATGAGATACGCCACTGGCTGTCTGGCAACCTGTGCCGCTGCACCGGCTATGACAAGATCGTGCGCGCGGTGAAGAAGGCGGCGCGCATGCTGGAGGCGGAAAAATGAACAAGCCTGAAAAACCCACCGGATTGCGTGTCATCGGCACCAACCCGATCCGGCCCGACGGGCTGGACAAGGTGACCGGGCGTGCCATCTATGGTGATGATTTCAAGATCGCCGGCATGCTGCACGGCCACGTGCTGCGCAGCCCGCATGCCCATGCCCGCATCAAGTCCATCGATACGCGCAAGGCTTTGAGGCTGCCGGGCGTGCGCGCGATCATCACCGGGGCGGATTTCCCGAAGCCGTCGGTGGCGATGGTGGGGATGGGCGAAGGCGGCTACTTCGACATGAATGACGCCGCGGACAACGTCATTGCGAAGAAGAAGGTTTTTTACGACGGGCATGTCGTGGCAGCCGTGGCAGCGGACAACCCGCATCTTGCCGAGGAAGCTGCCGCGCTCATCGAGGTCAAATACGAGGTGCTGCCGCCGGTCATGGATGTGCGCAGCGCCATGGCGCCCGGCGCACCGGTGCTGCACGAGACCTTCAACCCCGGCGCCTTCTTCATCAAGACGCAAAAGGTGCTGCCGAACGCCAGCCGGCTGGAACTCGGCGTGGGCGACA
>CAYMXG010000037.1:0-12858 GCA_964394115.1 uncultured Enterobacteriaceae bacterium
TTTTTGAGGAAGACGACCTGCCGGAGGACAAGCGCAACTGGATCGAGATCAACGCGCAGCGGGCAAAGGAACTACCGGTCTGCAGCGAGCAAATGGAACCTCTGCCGGGAGCCGAAGAGCGCAAGACGGCGCTCGGATTCTAAGCAAACAGGAGCCCGATCAACTGATGCCGGCTGAAGATCTTGCCTGACGACTTGGGTACGCCCGGCCACCCCTTGCAGGTAGCCATCGTCGGCAGCGGCCCCAGCGGCTTTTACGCCGCAGAGGCGCTGTTCAAGTCCGGCCTCGCCGTCCGCATCAGCATGCTTGAACGCCTGCCAGTACCGTACGGATTGGTGCGCAGCGGTGTTGCACCGGACCACGCCAAACTGAAGCAGGTCATCGAGGTGTACGCCCGCATCGCGGAGATGCCCGGTTACAGTTACCACGGCAACGTAAAGGTCGGATCGGACATTACCGTTGAAGAACTGTGTCACGGCTACCACGCGGTGCTGTTTGCCTGTGGCGCGGAGGCGGACAAATCCCTGGGCATTGAAGGAGAGGGATTACCGGGGAGTTACACCGCCACGGAATTTGTCGGCTGGTATAACGGTCATCCCGATTACCGCGCGCGCGAGTTCGACCTGTCCCACGAGCGTGCGGTCATCATAGGCCAGGGCAATGTCGCCGCCGATGTGGCGCGTATCCTGGCCAAGTCTCCCGCGGAACTGGTCCACACCGACATCGCGGAACACGCGCTGGGAGCGCTGCAGGCCAGCCGCATCAAGGAGATATTTGTAGTCGGGCGGCGCGGGCCGGCGCAGGCCAAATTTACCTCCAAGGAATTGAAGGAATTCGGGGAACTTGCGCACTGTGACCCTGCGATCGATCCCGCCGAACTCGACCTGAATGCGGCCAGTGACGCCGAAATCGCCGACCCCGGAAACGCCGGAGCCAAAAAGGTCGTGGAGATCTTTTCCGGGTTTACCACGCGGGCGCAGCGCACGGTTCCCCGGCGCGTAGTATTCACGTTTTTGAAGAGCCCGGTGCGCATCACCGGTAACGGCCGGGTGGAAAGTATTGTCCTCGAGCGGAACGCCCTCTACGGCGCGGCCATGAACCAATCGGCGCGCGGGACCGGGGAATTCCTCGATCTGGCAGCGGGGCTGTTGTTTCGCAGCATCGGCTACCGGGGCGTACCCATGCCGGGACTTCCGTTTGACCAACGCTCAGGCACGATCCCGAACCGCGACGGCAGGGTTCTGGCAAATGACCAGGAATTACCGCAGATCTACGTGGCCGGGTGGATCAAGCGCGGTCCAACCGGTATCATTGGCACCAACCGCGCCGATAGCGTGGCCACCGTAGCCTCCCTGGTGGCCGACCTCCCGAAGCTTTCTGCTGCAGGCAGAAAATCCGGATTTGTCTCGATTCAGGATCTGCTCCAACGACGAAACATCCGTCCCGTCAGCTTCACTGATTGGAAGAGCATCGATGCAGCCGAGATCGCGCGCGGCACGAAAAGCGGCAAACCACGGGAAAAGTTCACCGGCGTCAAAGAAATGCTCGCTTTGTTGGCTTGAGGCAGAAAATTGCTCCTGCATTTTCTGCATTTCCGCCAGTGGAAAACTGCTCCATGCGTTTTCCGCACTTCCGCCGTCCCTGGCGGTCGTCCATGGCGGTCGATCGGTATCGGTAAAGGAACGTGGTTTTCGTTTTCCACTAACAGCAATCGCTCGCGGGACTGTGGCGCCAACCCCAGGTTCCCCCGGGATACGGGACCATGACGCTGAAGTCTTCAACAGTAAAAGACGTAACCTGCCCCTTCTGTGGCCTTCTTTGTGACGACCTGACGGTTCAAACCAACGGTTCTTCCGCAAAGGTGGTTCAGAACGGCTGCGCCAGGTCCGTGGCCGGCTTTGCCCAGCGGCACGGGCCGGCAACGGCCTGCATCAAGGGGCGCCCGTGTTCGGTGGATCTGGCCATACAGCAGGCAGTCCAGATATTAATCGGTGCAAATCAGCCGCTGATTGCCGGCCTCGCGACGGATGCTGCCGGTTGTCGCGCGGCCATGGCGCTGGCAGAGAAGGCCGGCGCCGCAGTAGACCACTTGCATGGCAATGCCATTTCCAGCAATGCCCTGGTACTGCAACGGCGTGGCTGGATCATGACCACCCTTACTGAAGTGCGCAATCGCGCCGATCTGGTGGTTCTGTTTGGAACAGACGGCGACTCGGTCAATCCCCGCTTCATTGAACGCTGTCTGCGCCCCCGACCGGGGATGGGCCGCAATCGAATCCGCGCACGCAAGGTGGTATTTATTGGCGAGGCAGCACAGGCTCTTGCGCTTAAACGGGCCCTGCCCGCGGCGCTGACCGTTACCTGCCGCAAACAGGACCTGCTTGACCTGTTGGCCGCCCTGCGCGCGCTGGTCCATGGACAATCCGGAACCCTGCCCCTGCCCCGTTCGTTGATCGGAAAACTGCCGGCACTGAAGCGCGTGGCGGAAATGCTGCGCAGCGCAAACTACAGCGTTTGCGCCTGGGCATCCGGACAATTGCTGCCGGATCAGGCGGATATTGTCATCGAATCCATTTGCGGAATTGTGACGTTACTCAACGAATCCACGCGGGCTGCAGGATTGGCCCTGGGCGGCAGTGACGGTGCAGTGACAGCCATGAACGTGTGCGCCTGGCAGACCGGGTACCCGCTGCGGGTCAATTTCGCGTCCGGTCCGCCGGAGTACAATCCGTCGCGAAACGCCACGGAAATCCTGCTGCAGCGCCGCGAGGCGGATGCCCTGGTTTGGATCTCCACATTTCATCCGTTACCGCCGCCCGGGAACTTGCACAACACACCCAGCATTGTGCTGGCGCCACCTTCCCGCAAGCTGGCAGGCCTGGCCGATGTCTACTTTCCGGTGTCGACACCCGGCGTGGACACCGGCGGAACGATGTTCCGCCTCGACAGCGTGGTGGGATTGCCGCTGCGACAAGTGCGCAGTACCAGCCTGCCCTCCGCGGCAGAAATCCTGAACCGCATAACCGCCAGGATTTGAGCCCATGCTAATCAAACTCGCTAACGGCACCGTCTTTGATCCGGTCCACCAACTCGACGGGGAACGGCGCAATATCTTCATGGAAAACGGCCGCATAATCCGTGCCCCTGCGTCCAAGCGCAAAATCGATCGGGAGTATGACATCAGCGGGCATGTGGTCATGGCCGGGGGCATTGACATCCACACTCACATCGGCGGCGGCAAGGTCAATATCGCCCGCATGCTGTTACCGGAAGATCACCAGCGCGACCCGGTGGCACCAACGCCTCATCGTCGTGGCGGCTCGGGGCAAATCGTTCCCTCCACCTTTGTCACCGGACATCGCTACGCAGAGATGGGCTTCACCGCCTGTTTCGAGCCGGCGATGCTGCCGGCCAATGCGCGTCAGGCCCATTTGGAAATGGCCGACATCCCGATCGTGGATGCAGGCGCCTATGTCCTGATGGGTAACGACGACTTCCTGCTGCAGTTGCTTTCGCAGGGCGCCGACCAGTCCCTGATTACCGATTACGTTGCCTGGACGATTCGCGCGACCCAGGCCATGGGCGTCAAAGTAGTTAATCCAGGCGGGATCAGCGCATTCAAGTTCAACCAGCGGCGGCTCAACCTGGACGAAAAACATACCACCTACGGCATTACACCGCGCAGGATCCTGCAGACCCTGTGCACGGCCGTGCAGGAACTCGGCCTGCCCCATCCTTTGCATGTGCACGGCTGTAATCTGGGCATCCCCGGAAATGACGTCACTACGCTGGATACCATTGCGGCGGTAGACGGTTTGCGCATGCATTTAACGCACGTCCAGTTCCATGCCTACGGCAAGGAGGGCGATCGGAAATTTTCCTCCGGCGCGGCGCGCATTGCCGAGCGTATCAACACATCGCCGAACATCTCCCTGGATGTGGGACAGATCATGTTCGGGCAGACCATAACCGCCTCCGGCGACACGATGTTGCAGCACCGGGGCGCAAAACATGCACACCCGAAAAAAACCGTCATCATGGATATTGAATGCGATGCGGGCTGTGGCATTGTGCCTTTCCTGTATCGGGACAAAAACTATGTCAATGCGCTGCAATGGTGCATAGGCTTGGAGCTGTTTCTGCTGATCAATGATCCCTGGCGCATTTTTCTGACCACGGACCATCCCAATGGCGCGCCGTTCACCTCGTACCCGCATTTGATCCGACTCCTGATGGACCGGGAGTTTCGCCTGGAAATGCTCGCGGCACTGCACCCGGCGGCGCGAGAACATTCCATTCTGTCCAGCCTGAAGCGCGAGTATTCCCTGTATGAAATCGCGATCATGACCCGGGCCGCACCGGCACGCAGCCTGGGCCTGCATGACCGCGGCCATCTCGGCATGGGTGCCGCCGCAGACGTGGTGGTTTACCGCCGGCGCAAAAACCTGGAAAAGATGTTTTCCCGCCCGCGCTTTGTATTCAAGGACGGGAGCCTGGTGGTGCAGGACGGTCGCATCACGGACTCGCCGGCGGGCGTCGTGCACCGGGTGACACCGGAATTCGACGGCTCCATTGAGCGGCGTTTGAAGCGCTATTTTGAAAAATTCCACACGGTGCGGCTCGGCAATTTCCGCCTTGGCGATGATGAATTGCTTGGCTACGGCCGGAGTGCGCTCAGCACCCATCCGTGCCGCCCAGGATAGTCAACCCCATGCGCATCAACGGCGTCCACATCGATAATACTTTTGCCGAGGCCTTTCCGATGAAGGCCACGCGTCTGATTATCACGGCCATAACGCCGAAATGGGCGTACCGGGCGGCAAACTCGCTGACCGGCTTCGCCTCGTCAGTCATCGGCTGCGGCTGTGAAGCGGATATTGAGCGCGAACTGCCTCCCGAAGAGACACCCGACGGACGCCCGGGCATTGCGGTAATAATCTTTGCCATGTCCAAGAAACAACTGATTGAGCAGGTCAGCAAGCGCGTCGGTCAGTCGGTGATGACCACGCCAACCAGCGCGTGCTTTGCCGGAAGTCACAGTGACGATCAAATACCCCTCGGTAAAACGCTGCGCTATTTTGGCGACGGCTTTCAGATTTCCAAAAAGGTCAACGGCGTCCGTTACTGGCGCATCCCGGTTATGCACGGAGAGTTCCTCTGTCAGGACACAACCGGGGCCGTACCCGCCATTGGCGGCGGCAATTTCATGGTGATGGCCAAGACCTCGCGCCTCGGGCTCGCTGCCTGCGAGCGCGCGATAGAAGCGATCCGGGCCGTGCATGGCGCCGTCACGACCTTCCCCGGCGGTATTGTCGGATCCGGATCAAAAGTGGGGTCCAAATACAAATTCATGCTTGCGTCCACGAATGAGATTTTTTGTCCGACATTGAAAGGCCAGGTCAAGTCCATGCTCACCGAGGATATTGGTTCAGTGTTGGAGATCGTCATCGATGGGCTGAATGAGGCCGCGATTCGCGAGGCAATGCGCGCCGGGATAAAGGCGGTATGCAAATTTGGACCCCGGAAGGGGATCTACCGCATTGGCGCCGGGAACTTTGGCGGAAAACTGGGGCGCTACCATTTCCATTTGCGGGACATCATGAAATGACGCCCCTGTCACTGACGCTAAGGCGCAATCCGTTCGCCCGGATAGACATGTCACCCCTGACACCCGACCGGCTGGATGGCCTGGGCCGGGATGCCATTGCCAGGATTATGCTTGCCTGCGGTCGCCAGCGCGTCAGCGTGAGTGACCTGTTCGATATCACCGGCCGCGATGCAAGTCAGCTGCGCGTACAACGCGCCACTGCGCAGTTGTTCCGGATCGGTTCCCAGATGCAATCCGGCAACCTCGACATCGGAGGAAATGCCGGCGACAACCTGGGCGAGCGCATGCAGGGCGGCGCAATCCGCGTGCGTGGTGATGCAGGTGAGTGGGTCGGCGCTTCGATGCTGGGGGGTAATATTTCCGTGCAGGGCAGCGTTGGCGACCGTGCCGGCGCCGCCCTGCCGGGTCAATTGATTGGCATGCAGGACGGATTGCTCCTGGTGGAAGGCAGCGCGGGCAATCGCGTCGGCGAACGCATGCGTGGCGGAACCATAGTCACCCTGGGCGACACAGGTTCGTACCTGGCCTGCAGAATGCGGGCCGGCACCATCGTCGTCATGGGCCGTGCCGGAGCGCACATAGGTTTCGGCATGCGGCGAGGCACGCTGGTCATGGGGCGCAAACCGGCGACGGTGCCGACCGGATTCCGCAGCGCCGGGGCGCTGAAAATGGAATTTTTGCGTTTATTGTTCAAGCAACTGGGAACAGCACAGACGCGACTGGCGCTCTTCCGGGGCTTTGGACCCGAGGCAATCCGGATGGCGGGGGATCTGTCCGTTGGCGGCAAGGGAGAGATCCTGGTGCTGTTGAATGTCAGTCAAGGCCAAGCCCGATGAGTGCGCGGGCCAACTCTTCGGGCGGGCGGAAGGCCCGTGGGCGGGAGGTGTCGCCAGCCGCGCTGGCTGAGGTTCGTGAAGTGCTGGGATCCGCCTCCAGGGACCGCGATCTCCTCATTGAGCATCTGCACCTGATCCAGGATCGGTTTGGTTGCCTGCGCAAGGAACATCTTGTCGCACTGGCGGAAGAGATGAAACTGGCGATGACCGAAGTTTACGAAGTTGCGACGTTCTATCATCACTTTATCGTGGTAGAGACCGGCGCCGACGCCGTGCCTGCAGTCACCGTCCGCGTATGTCAGTCCCTGACCTGTTCCCTGTTTGGATCCGCCCAACTCCTGTCCGAATTGAGCGCGCGGCTGTCTCCGAAAGTACGCGTCATTCCGGCCCCGTGTGTCGGTCGATGCGCCAGTGCTCCTGTCGCCGTCGTCAATCACAACGCCATAGGTAACGCGAATGCGGAAATCGTCAAGAGGGCCGTGATGGCGGGGGATACCACCGCCACGGAAATCGGGGCCGAAGGATTTTCAGCCTATTGTCACGGTGGCGGATATGAATTGTTGCGCCGGTGTCACGGCGGGGAACTGGCCCGAGAAGCGATCATAGAGGCGCTGAAAAATTCCGGTTTGCGGGGACTTGGCGGCGCCGGGTTCCCGGCCGGGAAAAAATGGGAAATCCTGCGCCAACAACCCAAACCCCGGTTGCTGGCAGTGAATATTGATGAAGGCGAGCCCGGCACGTTCAAGGATCGGCATTATCTTGAAGGCAATCCGCATCGTTTCCTTGAAGGGGCAATGATTGCCGCCTGGGCCATCGAGGCGAAGGCTGTATATATTTACCTGAGGGATGAATATGCCGCCTGCCGGGCAACCCTGATCAGGGAAATAGCATTACTGCAGGGAACTCCTCCGGGCCCATTGCCCGACATTCATCTGCGGCGTGGCGCCGGGGCCTACATCTGCGGCGAGGAGTCGGCCATGATTGAGTCCATCGAGGGCAAACGCGGCATGCCGCGCCTGCGTCCTCCTTTCGTTGCCGAAGTTGGATTGTTTGGGCGACCAACGCTGGAACACAACATGGAAACGCTTTACTGGGTGCGCGATATCGTTGAGAAGGGTCCCGCATGGCTCGCCTCTGCCGGACGCCGCGGCCGCACTGGATTAAGGTCTTTTTCCGTCAGCGGGCGTGTAAAAAAACCCGGAGTTCACCTTGCCCCGGCGGGGATCAGCGTACGTGAGCTCATTGACGAATATTGCGGCGGCATGCTTCCCGGTCACGAATTTTACGGCTATTTTCCCGGTGGAGCCTCGGGTGGGATGTTGCCGGCTGGAATGGGCGATCTGCCATTGGATTTCGACACGCTCAATGCCCATGGTTGTTTTATCGGCTCTGCCGCCGTTATCGTTTTCTCCCATCAGGATCGCGCCCGGGATCTGGCCCTGAATGCCATGGAGTTCTTCCGCGACGAATCCTGCGGACAATGCACTCCGTGCCGCGTCGGTACGGCAAAGGCCGTTGCGCTGATGCAGGCGAAACAATGGGATGCAAAGTTGCTCAAGGAACTCGCGCAAACCATGGCGGACGCCTCCATTTGCGGCCTCGGTCAGGCGGCGCCCAATCCCCTGTTGTGCGCAATGAAATACTTCCCCCAGGAGTTTTCCGGGACGCCCCTAAAATGACCCGCTTCACACTGAATGGAACTGAACTGGAGGCGCATCCACAAGAGACCATCCTGCAGTGCGCGCAACGGCACGATATTGCCATCCCAAACCTTTGCTACAAGGAAGGCTACCGGCCGGACGGAAACTGCCGCGCCTGCATGGTTGAGATTGAAGGCGAGCGCGTTTTGGCCCCTGCCTGTGTCCGTACGCCTCGATCCACCATGAAAGTGCGTTCGGACAGCGAGCGGGCGACGCATTCCCAACGCATGGTGCTGGAGCTTTTGCGGTCTGACATGCCGGGCCAGGGCCCGTCCCCTTATTCCCATGAGTCCGAGCTGGATCATTGGGCGGCGACGCTGAACGTGCCCACGCCGCGGTTTCCGGGACGATCTCAACCGTGTTTCGACCCCAGCCACCCCGCCATTGCGGTCAATCTTGACGCCTGTATTCAATGTACACGCTGCGTACGAGCCTGCCGGGAAGAGCAGGTCAATGACGTGATTGGTTACGCCGGGCGTGGCGATCATGCCCGTATCGTTTTCGACCTCGAAGACCCCATGGGCGAGAGTACCTGCGTCGCCTGCGGCGAATGCGTACAGGCGTGTCCCACCGGCGCACTGATGCCGGCTCACCCGCAGGCAAAGGAAAAGGCGGACTGGTGTGTCGACTCGGTGTGCCCCTACTGCGGCGTCGGCTGCCTGCTCAAGTTCCACATTCGCAATGAGAAGATAGTGAAGGTGGAAGGTCGGGACGGGCCGGCAAATCATGGCCGCCTGTGCGTCAAGGGCCGTTATGGCTTTGACTATGTGCACAGCCCCGAGCGACTGTTGACACCGCTTATCCGTCGCGCAGGGGTTGCCAAGGTCACACGTCCCCTGGAACAGTCTGAAATTGGCACGCACTATCGGCAGGCCACATGGACGGAGGCACTGGACGTCGCCGCTCGGGGGTTGGTGAGCTTGCGTGATCTGCATGGGCCCAACTCGCTGGCGGGCTTCGGGTCCGCCAAGGGCAGCAATGAGGAGGCGTATCTTTTTCAAAAATTGGTGCGCACCGGGTTCGGCACCAACAACGTCGACCACTGCACGCGCCTTTGCCACGCGTCGTCCGTTGCCGCACTGCTGGGCGCGATTGGTTCCGGCTCAGTTTCCAACCCGGTTTCGGATGTCGCGGACGCCGATGTAATCATCGTCATTGGCGCGCGACCGACGGTGAACCATCCGGTGGCGGCAACCTTTATCAAGAATGCCGCAAAGGCGGGCAAGACGCTGATCATAATGGATCCGTACCGGCATCAACTGGTGCGGCACGCCACGCATTTCCTCCAGTTCCGGCCCGACACGGATGTGCCGATGCTGAACAGCCTGCTGCATACGATCATCCAGGAGAAGCTTTTTAATGCCGAATTCGTGCGCACCCGCACGGACGGCTTCGAGGCGCTCAAGGAATCAGTCAAGGATTTTGATCCCGACCGGGTCGCCCCGATCTGCGGCATCGAAGCGGAGACTTTGCGGACGGTTGCGCGCTGCTATGCCAATGCCAAATCGGCGATTATTTTCTGGGGTATGGGCATCTCCCAACACATACACGGCACGGATAATGCCCGCTGCCTAATCTCCCTGGCTTTGCTCACCGGCCACATCGGACGTCCGGGCACCGGTCTGCATCCCTTGCGCGGGCAGAACAACGTCCAGGGCGCATCGGATGTCGGCCTTATCCCCATGGTCTTCCCGGATTACCAGCCGGTCTCCGATGCCGCCGCGCGGAAGCGCTTTGCCGAATTATGGGGGCACCCGCTGGATCCACAGCCCGGTCTGACCGTGGTGGAAATCATGGACGCCATCCACACCGGTACCATTCGCGGCATGTACATCATGGGCGAAAATCCCGCCATGTCGGATCCGGATCTGAATCATGCCCGGGAAGCACTCGCCCGGCTTGAGCATCTTGTGGTGCAAGACATCTTTTTCACTGAAACTGCCGGCTATGCCGACGTCATTCTGCCGGCCTCGGCATTCCCGGAGAAAACCGGCACCTTCACCAACACCGATCGCCGGGTACAACTGGGGCGGCAGGCGATTCAACCTCCTGGAGAGGCAAGGCAGGATCTCTGGATAATCCAGCAAATTGCAAAGCGCATGGGCCTGGTTTGGGCGGAAGAATCGCCGGAGCAGGTATTTGCAGAGATAAGGAAGGCGGTGCCGAGCATGGCCGGCATCACCTGGTCGCGTCTGGAAAAAGAGGAGTCGCTCACCTATCCGTTGCGCAAGGAAGGCGACCCCGGTGAGCCGGTCATTTTCCAGGAGACCTTCCCCACGGACGATACCCTGGGCCGCTTCGTCCCGACGGAGTATCGACCCGCCAGCGAACTGCCCGATGCGGACTTTCCATTCGTCTTTCTCACCGGACGTCAGTTGGAACACTGGCATACCGGCAGCATGACCCGGCGCGCCACGGTGTTGAATGCACTGGAACCGATACCCACTGTTTCCATGCATCCAGGCGACCTGGCGGACCAGGGAGTCGCCTCCGGAGACTACATCACGGTTGAATCACGCCGCGGGCAAATCAGAGCGCGCGCGCGCGCCGACGCAGGCATGCAACGTCAAACGGTATTCATGGCATTCTGTTACCAGGAAGCAGCAGCCAACCTGCTTACCAATCCGGCACTGGACCCGATCGGCAAAATACCCGAGTTCAAGTTCTGTGCGGTGCGGGTCGCGCCCGCCGGAGTGGAAGTACCGGCGACTGCCCAGCGGCGGGAAGAAACGGCTTAGGGACTTGTTCCGGTCGCGCCAACTGCCCCAACCTGGGTCAGGGTCAGTCGCTCCTCCAATAGCGGGGCATCGGCAGCCGACGCACCTGGGACCACGGAGCGGATCTCATACAACATTCCGGGTACTTCTTTGGACAGCGTGAACTCGTAGCGTTTGCCGGTAAATTGCTGAAACTGGGCGCTGTGCGGATCCTTTACAAAAGGGGTAATAACAATTCGTTGTGCTTTTACCTTCTTGCCCGCAAAGTCGATCTCAACCGGCTCAACGGTTGCCGCCTTGGACAGTGCCAGTTTGATGCGCCGCTGAAAGTAGCGCCAACTCCCTTCGGTCAAGCGGTTCATGTCATAAACATCGCCGCGCATGTAAACCCCGAGCACCGGGTTCCCGCGGATTTCCGTGACCGTATCCGGGGGGAAGGGTTGCGCACGTTCACCGGTAAAAAACTGCATGTCGGCATTCTTGCTGCCATCCTCGTTCAGCTTTTTTATGTCCACCAGAACTACATCCGCGAATCCTTCCTCGTAGGTCCCGCTCCTCACAAAATCATACTTGAGACGGGTCGGCTTGCTGATGTTTTGCAGGTGGTCCGCCAGCCACAGGCTGGTTTCCGCCTCGGAAAATTTGTATTGGTCCGGGTTGACCGCGACCGGATCCCCCAGGCGGCCGATGGACGCACCATCGACCTCAACCGCGGCTGGGGCCGCCACATCGTCGGCCGCATGAGTCGCGCCCGCCACCAGCAGCGTGGAGATACCCAGGGTAATCAGCCGGCGCTGCAGGTTAATCATCGTCTTTCCCCGTGCCCTTTGTCACCGGTATCAGCGGAATATGCATTCCTTTCATGATCTTCTCGATATCCGCCGCGTTTTCTCGCAGCAGGTTGTTGACGGTGGCAAGCCACTCCTTTTCACCATGCCGCACCGCCATGGACATGCTGTATTCCAGTGGCATATCCGGATATTTGGGGTCATTGTGCAGGGGAAGCATGATGAATTGGGCTTCCTTCGCCAAAACACTGGCATAGTATCCCGCAGTCGGCCCCCAAACTACCGAGACATCCACCTTGCCCGATGCTATGTCGCGCATGATGATCTCGCCTGGATTCACTGTGGGATCACCTGACTGCCCGACATACGGCACCATATTGCCCATCAGATTATTTCGAAATACCCATAATTGGCCCGGGCCCTGGTCGGCCACGGCGATTTTTGCCGGACGGCCTTCGGCGACAACCGTTCCCAGCATTTCCGGCGTGGAAACATCATCGAGACCCCGCCCTTTGGCAATGACCAGAAAGTACGGCGAGGCAAAATAGGGCTGGGTCGTTGCCGCCATGTCAAAATGATCCGGAACGGTCATCACCAGATCACACTTGAAGCCCCCGTCGTCATCCTCGGCGCGCAGGGTATTGCGAATGAACCCCTGGCGCTGTGGGAACCATTCATATTGAAGCGGTTTGCCCAGTTTTGCCGCAAACAGTTCTGCAATCTTGTTCTCGTAACCGGCACCAGCCTCGTTGGAAAACGGCAGCATATAGGGGTCCGCGCACACCTTGAGCGGTTCGCTTGCTGGGGCTTCCTCCGCACCGCAGGTGACGTTTACCGTGACCGCGGCAACAATGACAACCATCCTGGCAAACATCGACCCGCCGTTCCTGCGCATAACTTTATGTGCCACGCCGATCACTGCAACTTCACTTCGCGGCTTCCTGCTGGACCTTCAGCAACTTGCCGATGATACGGCGGAAGGGTCCCTGCAATTTCTCTTGGGCAAAAGCCATTGCGGCATCAATATTGACCGGCTTGCCGACCACAATCACGCCCATCATTCCGAAACCGATATGCGGCTCACACACATAGGCATACACACCCTCGACCGTCAGCGTAATGCCCAAATTCTCGCCAATTGCGCCGCGCCAGGGCTGGGCGCCTTCCGGTATCAGGCCTTCAATGGAAACGGTGTCATGGGACGTCATG
>CAYMXG010000038.1:0-12695 GCA_964394115.1 uncultured Enterobacteriaceae bacterium
TGGTGGGCCCGGAAGGACTCGAACCTTCGACCAAGGGATTCACTGGCCCCGGCGTTTCTGCCGGGAGTGGACTATCTCATCATCCTTGCATTGCCAAGGATGCGGGACGCTCTTGCCTGTTATTAAGGGCGCTTTAGCCCCCAGGTAGTCTCTGCGCCTTCCGGCGGTGTACCGCCGGCTTGGCTCAGGGTTGCCTTCAGCATATGCTGGAAGGGTTCCCTGAATTCATCCCGTTCATTTTGTGCCTTACGACACAAACGCACCATTGACTGATGAGTCCCCTGCTCTAACCAACTGAGCTACAGGCCCGTCTGAACAATTGTATCAACCTGTCGAGTTTGCAGCGACAAAAAAGGGGTCGGAGCAGACGCTCCGACCCCAATTGATTGAGCCGCGAGCCCGAATCTAATCCAGGAACGTCCGCAACTGCTCCGAGCGGGTCGGGTGGCGCAGCTTGCGCAACGCCTTCGCCTCTATCTGGCGAATGCGCTCGCGCGTCACATCGAACTGCTTGCCGACCTCTTCCAGCGTGTGGTCGGTGTTCATGTCGATGCCGAAACGCATGCGCAGCACCTTTGCTTCCCGCTGCGTCAACGCGCCGAGGGCATCGCGGGTGGCGCGCTTCAGGCCCTCGAAGCTCGCGGATTCCACCGGGGCCTGGGTATTGGCGTCCTCGATGAAGTCGCCCAGGTGCGAATCGTCGTCGTCACCCACCGGCGTCTCCATGGAGATGGGTTCCTTGGCGATCTTCAGCACCTTGCGCACCTTCTCTTCCGGCATCTCCATCTTCTCGGAGAGTTCCTCGGGCGTCGGTTCGCGGCCCTTTTCCTGCATGATCTGGCGCGAGATACGGTTCAGCTTGTTGATGGTCTCGATCATGTGCACCGGGATGCGGATGGTGCGCGCCTGGTCGGCGATGGAGCGCGTAATGGCCTGGCGGATCCACCACGTGGCATAAGTTGAGAACTTGTAGCCGCGCCGGTATTCGAACTTGTCCACCGCCTTCATCAGGCCGATGTTGCCCTCCTGGATGAGATCCAGGAACAGCAGGCCGCGGTTGGTGTACTTCTTGGCGATGGAGATCACGAGGCGCAGGTTGGCCTCCACCATTTCCTTCTTTGCGCGCCGGGCCTTGGCCTCGCCGATGGAAACGCGCCGGTTGATATCCTTGACCTCGGCCACCGTCAGCAGATGTTGATCAAAGATGGCAGCCAGCTTGCCCTGGACACGCAGTACGTCATCGCGGATGGCCGCAATGCTCTTCGCGTAGGGCCTGCGTGTGCGGGCCAGGCTCTTGATCCAGTTCAAATTGGATTCATTACCGGGAAAACTGGCAATGAAATCCTTGCGCGGCATCTTGCCTTCCTTCACGCACAGGCGCATCACCTCGCGCTCCGTCTCCCGGATCGTCTCAATCAAACCGCGCACGCCGCCGGTCAGGTCGTCGATGAATTTCGGTGTGAAACGCAACTCCATGAACAGCGTCGTCAAGGCGGTCTGCAACTTGACCGTACTCTTGTGATCGCGGCCGTTACGCTTGATGGCGCGCACCAGTTTCTTGTACGCACCCGCCGTCTTTTTCAAGTGGGTACGCACGATTTCCGGGTCAATGGACGGCTCGGGGCCGTCGTCGTCATCGCTGTCGCCGTCCTTCTCGTCTTCCTCGTCGTCATCATCGTCGATGGCGGCCGGCAGCTCCGTGGGCAACGGCACGCCGGAGTCCGGGTACTCTGCCTGATCGCTGAAGCCGATGATGATTTCGCCGAGTTTCATCTGTTCGGCTTCCACCTGGGTAAACGAATTCAGCAACGACTCGATGGTGCCCGGGTAGCAGGACAGCGCGGTCAGCATCTGGTTGATGCCTTCCTCGATGCGCTTGGCAATCTTGATCTCACCCTCGCGGGTCAACAGGTCCACGGTGCCCATCTCGCGCATGTACATGCGCACCGGATCGGTGGTCCGGCCGAACTCACTTTCCACCGGGACCAGCGCGCTGGTGGCGGCCGCGGCATCCTCCTCGACGGGTTCGGCCACGACTGCGGGGATCAGCATGTCGAAGGTCGGGGCCGACTCGTGCACCTCGATCCCCATCTCCGTGATCATGTTGATGATGTCCTCGATCTGTTCCGGATCAACGATCTCGTCCGGCAGGTGCTCATTGACCTCGTGATAGGTCAAAAAGCCCTGTTCCTTGCCCTTCGCGATAAGGAGGCGGAGTTGTGACTCTTCTTCCTCTTCCGGTTCCAGATGCTCGTCAATTCGCTCGATGGCCATGGCGTCAGATTCCCGATGCAATATCGCTGCGTTGGTGTGGGTAAGTGTTTGAAATTACTAGAGAAAGGATAAGATTGTAAACGACCAGTATAGCACATTCGCGGCCTTCGTTCCATGAAATCGAAGCCTATCTATCCGACTCTCCCCCGGGGCGCGGGTTCCGTAGCCCCGCCCGCTGGTCAGCAGACAGGTCCTCAAGCCGCTTGCCCTGCAGCCAATCCTGGCGCTCTTTTCGGGATCTCTGCGCCTGCAGGCGTTGCATGGCGCCCATGAATTCACGTTCCAGGTCCAATGCGTCCATATCCGAGTCATCCTGGGTGCCGGACAGTTCCCGCAACCGGGCCTCGAAGGGCGATCCGCGCCAGTTTTCCAGGATGGCGGCACAGGTGATATTGGGACGGGTATGGATGAAATCCAGCAAGTCAGCAAGAAAGACCTCTCCCGGCGGGCCGGTTCGAAGGGGCTTGCTGTCCTCGACCAGCTGCGCCAGGGACGGACGCCGCAGCAGCAGGCGGATGATTTGCGGCAACATCGGCAGTGTTTCGCCCCGGGCCGGCGTGTGTCGGGGTCGCGGCCGGAATCTGGGCGCGCCACGGGCTGCCGGCCGCTGGATCAGGGGGTCGATTTGTTCCGGCTCGGTGCGCGCGAGCCGTGCCAGATCCTGGATAAGCAACTGGCGCAGCGCTCCCGTGGGCAGTGCGCCCAGGTGCGGCATGGCCCGGTCCACCAATTGCGCCCGACCCTCGCGGGTGTTCAGGTCTGTCCCTTCCTTTAATGTGTTCAGCAGGTGATCGGACAGGGGCACATAGCGCTGTTCGTCCTCGAAGGCCTCCGGTCCATGGCGCCGCACATAGGTATCCGGATCTTCATCCTCGGGCAGAAACAGGAAGTACACCTGGCGTCCGTCCCGCAATAATGGCAATGCCGTCTCCAGTGCGCGCCAGCCGGCCCGGCGACCAGCCTCATCGCCATCGAAGCAGAAGATCACGCGCGCGGTCATGCGGAACAGCCTTTCCATATGATCGCGGGTTGCCGCGGTGCCCAGGGTGGCCACTACGCCGCTTACCCCAAACTGCGCCAGCGCCAGGGCATCCATGTAACCCTCCACCACGAAAAGTCGCACCGGGCTGGTCCCGCGCAGCTGGTTCAGGCCGTAGAGTTCCTTGCCCTTGTGGAAGATCGGTGTTTCAGGGGAGTTCAGATATTTGGGCGTGCTGTCGTCCATGACCCGGCCGCCAAAGCCCACGGCGCGGCCACGGTGATCCCGAATCGGATACATGATGCGATCACGGAAACGGTCGTAATAACCGCCGCTGTCGCGTTGAATCAGCATGCCGGCTTTCGCCAGCCGCTGTTGCGCCGCGTCGGATTCCCCCATTGCCGAGATCAGGTTGTCCCAACCCGGCGGCGCGTAACCCAGTTCAAATTTCGCCGCTACCTCGCCGGTAATACCGCGCGACTTGAGATACTCCACCGCGCGCGCGGCCTGTGGATGTTCCTTCAATTGGCGCCGGTAATAATCGATGACCAACTCCAGCAATTCATGATATTCGCTGAGGTTGGTTTCGCTCCGCGCGGCGCCGCCGCCCTCCCGCGGCACGTCCATGCCCGCGCGTGCGGCCAGGCTTTCCACTGCCTCCACGAACCCCATGTTGTTGTAATCCATGAGAAACGAAATGGCGGTTCCATTCGCGCCGCAACCGAAGCAATGGTAGAACTGCTTGTCCTGGCTGACAGAAAACGACGGCGATTTCTCATCGTGGAACGGGCACAAGGCCTGCCAGTTTTTTCCGGATTTGCGCAACGGCACATGGCTGTCGATGACATCCACGATATCGGTACGCGCGAGCAGGTCTTCGATGAAACTCTGGGGTATGCGGCCGGACATTGGCAAAGTATAGCGATACGGTGCTGCCCGGGCGGGCAGGGGGATCAGAAAAATTGCAGGTGGTTGTTGGTAGATGGTAGGCGGAGTGGGAAGGAGCATCGGCGCCCAACGGTTTTCCCCGTCTACCAACTACAAACTGCAGTGGTTTAGGGCAGCAACCCTTTCACCATCCCGCCAACCTTGCCCATATCAAACCGCCCCTGCACCTTCGGCTTCAGGATCGCCATGACCTTGCCCATGTCCTTGGCCGAGGCGGCGCCGGTCTCGGCGATGGCGGCCTTGATAAGTTCCACGACATCAGTCTCGGACAGCGGTTGCGGAAGGTAGCTGGTAACGACACTGAGTTCGGATTGTTCCTTCTTCACCAGGTCGTGGCGCCCAGCGCTTTCAAACTGGGCGATGGATTCCCGATGCTGCCTGGCCATCTTGTCCAGCACGGCCAGCACGTGGGTATCATTCAACTGGATGCGCTCGTCCACTTCCCGCTGCTTGATGGCGGCGGAGATCAGCCGCAACGTGCCCAGGCGCTCCTTGTCCTGGGCGCGCATGGCCGCCTTCACATCATCAAGGATGCGGGTCTTGAGACCGGACACGGGCGGAAACTGCGGGCAGGGGTACGACTTGGGATCAGCGCGGACGGGGACCGGACTTGCTCACGCGGCGCTGGTTCCGTTTGATGGCCGCAGCAGCCTTGCGTTTTCTGACCTGGGTCGGCTTTTCGTAGAATTCACGGCGATGAACCTCGGCCAGGGTTCCGGCCTTCTCGCAGGCGCGCTTGAAGCGGCGCAGGGCGACGTCAAACGGTTCATTCTCACGGACTTTTACATTGGGCATATGTCACACTTTCCTGGCACGTTTCTGGATGGTTCATTACAAAAGAGGCGCGAATTTTAGTGGGAAATGAATCAATTGCAAGGAATCCCGGCGTTTCAGGCCGGACCGGGCGGGGCAAATGAGAGTCCTGGGGCTGGAAACCTCCTGTGATGAAACCGGGGTCGCCGTCTACGACAGCGAGTCCGGGCTGTTGGGGCACGCCCTTTACAGCCAGGTTGCCATGCATCGGGAATTTGGCGGCGTGGTACCGGAATTGGCCTCCCGGGACCATGTCCGGCGGTTGCTGCCGCTGATCCGCGACGTCCTGGTGCAGAGCCGGTCCCGACCCGGGGACATGAACGGCATTGCCTACACGGCCGGCCCGGGACTTATCGGTGCGTTATTGGTCGGGGTGGCCACTGGCCGCGCGCTGGGTTTCGCCTGGGGGATCCCTGCCGTACCGGTACACCACATGGAGGCGCACCTGCTGGCGCCGCTGCTGGAGAAGGAGCCACCGCCGTTTCCATTCCTGGCATTACTGGTGTCCGGCGGGCATACGCAACTGGTCCGGGTAGCCGGCGTGGGTGAGTACGAACTACTGGGCGAGAGCCTGGATGACGCGGCCGGAGAGGCCTTCGACAAGACCGCAAACCTGCTTGGGCTCGGATACCCGGGCGGCGCGGCGTTGTCCATTCTGGCGCAGGAGGGCCGTCCCGGTCGATTCCAGTTTCCCCGCCCCATGACCGACCGGCCCGGGCTGGATTTCAGCTTCAGCGGCTTGAAGACATTTGCACTCAACACCATCCGTGAACACGGTGCTGACGCCCAGGCACGTGCGGACATTGCCCATGCCTTCGTTGAGGCCGTGGTCGAGACATTGGCCATCAAGTGCCGACGGGCGATGCAGGAAACGGGTCTGAACCGGCTGGTGGCGGCGGGGGGTGTCAGCGCGAACCCGCAGTTGCGGCAGCGATTGCAGCGGCTGACCTGGGAAATGGGTGGCCGCGTGTACTTTCCCAGGGCGGAGTTTTGCACGGACAACGGCGCCATGATTGCGCTGGCGGGCTGCCTGTATCTGCAGGCCGGGCAGCATGTCCCGCTGGCATTCGGCGCGTATCCGCGCTGGGCGTTGGCCGGAAGGAATGCGGGGAACGGGGTCAGGGCTTAAGCTCTGACCCCTACAGCGTTCGCATCAGCCGGTCGGCGATTTGGATCCAAACTGGATCTTCTCTTCCTCGCCGTGGATCAGGTTGCGAATATTGGAGCGGTGCCGCCACATCAGCACACCCGCGAGAGCAGAGAGCGCGACGACGTAGGTCAGTTCCGGCAGCAACAGCCATGCATAGACCGGCGTCAGTACGGCCGCGGTCAATGCTGCCAGGGAGGAGTAACGGAACAGCGCCGCCGTCAGCAGCCAGGTGCCCACGAACGCTGCACCCAGGGCCCAGTGAATGCCCAGTAAAACACCCACCAGCGTGGCCACGCCCTTGCCGCCGCGAAAGGCGAAGAACACCGGGTAGATGTGCCCGGCGAACGCCGCCACGCCGGTCGCAGCCACCACCCAGTCGGGGACCTGCAGTTCCCGCGCCACGAACACCGGGAGCAACCCCTTGAGGATGTCACCGGCCAGCGTCAGCACCGCGGCCGCCTTGCCATGCAGGCGCAGCACATTGGTGGCGCCGGGATTGCCCGAGCCGCCGACGCGGGGATCCGGCATATTCATGGCACGGCAGACCACCACGGCGCAGGCCACGGAACCCAGCAGGTACGCGCCCGCAATCAACAGGATGTTGGTCAACATGGGACTATTGGAAGGGTGCAGCCGCATTTGGTCAAGGGTGGAGCGCTGCACTTGCAACCAACGTTTGGCTACACTGGCAGGCAACATGGATATCATCTATTTACATGACCTGCGCATTGAGACCGTCATCGGTGTCAACGACTGGGAGCGGCGCATCAAGCAGACCGTGGTTCTGGACGTGGAAATGGGCACCGATACCCGCCGCGCCGCCGCCGCGGACCGCATTGAGGACACGGTGGATTACAAGTCCGTGGCCAAACGGCTGATCGCCTTTGTCGGTGGCAGCAATTTCTTCCTGGTGGAGACGCTGGCGGAGCGCATCGCCGGCATCCTCAATAATGAGTTCAAGGTCCCGTGGTGCCGGGTGCGGCTGAACAAGCAGGGTGCCGTGCGGTATGTGCGCGATGTGGGCGTCATTATCGAGCGGGGCACACGTACTTAACATGGCGCGTATTTTTGTCGGGGTCGGCAGCAACATTGATCGCGAGCGCAACATCCAGGCCGGACTCAGGGCATTGTCCGGGGCATTTGGCAATTTGACTGTATCGACGATTTACGAAAGTGAGGCAATCGGCTTTGCCGGCGACAACTTCTACAACCTGGTCGTGGGTTTTGACAGCGTCCAATCCCCCGGGCAGATCGCGGCGGCGCTGAGCGCCATTGAATATCAGTTCGGCCGGGATCGGGGTGGCGGACGTTTCGCGCCGCGCACGCTGGACCTGGATTTGCTGCTTTACAATGGCCTGGTGCGCCAGGACAAGGAGATCAGTGTGCCGCGGGAAGATGTGACGAAATACGCCTTCGTACTTCGGCCCCTGGCCGAGATCGCGGGCGACCTGCGGCATCCGGTCAGCGGTGAGCGCTTTGCTGATCTTTGGGCGAGTTTTGACCAATCCTCCCAGGCGCTGTGGCCCGCGCCTACAGAGTTTCAACCGGGGTGATTCCATGAACAAGATGCTTGGGTTGTTGGTGCTGGTAATGCTGGCTGGTTGCAATGGCACCAGTGTGAAGTCCCGGATGAAATCCCTGGACGAGTCCATCAACGGCTATGCACAGGCCCTGCGCTGGGGTCGCTACGAAGACGCGCAGGTGTTTCACATGGGCCGTGACGGCAAGCGCATTCCACTGGACGAACACACCATGGCGGACATCCGGGTGACCGGTTACTCGGTGCGTGAGACCGCACTGGACGAGGAGGGAACCACCGCGGAGGTGCAGGCGGAGTTCAAGTACTTCATCACCAATCGTGGTGCGCTGCAGACCATCGTGGTGCCGCAAACGTGGTGGCATGACGATGAGTCCCACCGCTGGCTGCTGGATTCCGGGCTGCCGGATTTCAAGGGCCTGGCTGCGCCGAAGGGTGAAGCGGAGAAAAAGCAGGATCCCCGTATCCGGGAGATCCCGCGCAAATAGGCTTCAGGAATAAAGTGTACGCCCGCCGTCCACGGTCAGGATCTGCCCGGTCACATACGGGGCATCGAACACCAGGAATCGTACCGCCGCGGCGACATCCTCCGGCGTCCCCGCCCGTTTCAACATCGTGTGCGACTCGATCCGTTGCCGCAGATCCGCATCCATCTGTTCCGGCCACATGGCCGCCCCCGGCGCTATGCCGTTGACGCGCACTTCCGGCGCCAGTTCCTTGGCCAAAGCCTTGGTGAGCATATCGAGTGCTGCCTTGCTGATGCTGTAAATGGCGTGACCGCGCAGCGGACGCTGGGCGTGGATGTCGGTGAGATTGACGATGCAGCCCTGCTGCCGGCGCAGCAGTGGTGCCGCCGCACGGGCCAGGAAAAACGGCGCGCGCAGATTTGTGCCAAGCAGTTCATCCCACTGCGCTGCGGTCGCCTCCGCCAACGGCGTCGGATAAAACGTCGAGGCGTTGTTGATCAGCACATCCAGTGCCTCGCATTGCGCGATCAATTTTTCCGGGCCGGCGGCGGGACGCAAATCCTGGTTCAATACCCGGGCGCTGCCGGCGCGTGTCCGGTTCAGGTTCGCCGCCAGGGTCGCGGCCTCCGCCTCGGAGCGGTGACAGTGAATAATGACGTCCATGCCGGCCGTGTGCAGGGCTTGGGTAATGGCGGCGCCAATACGCCGCGCGCCGCCGGTGATCAATGCTGTTCTGGCCTGCATGGCTTGCGTATCATCCTGACCCGTGGAATGTCTAGTGTATGCTCTGAATAAGTCCATCCTGGACTTATCAGAGGATGGCAGAAACTTGCTCCCGGCAGTTTCTGCTTCAATGACTCGGTCGTCATTGAAAATGACAGTGCTTCCCTGCACTGTGGAACCTCTGAACTTGTTCAGAGGTTCCTGGAATGGTAATGGATCGCACAGTGATCATGCATCCGGGCGGTGAGTTCCCTCAACCAGACGCCGTCGCGCTGGCCCATTCGCAACGGGTATTCGGGGCATTGCGACAGGAAATCGCCTTGCAGGGCGGCTCCATCGGCTTTGATCGCTACATGGACATCGCCCTGTATGCGCCCGGTCTGGGCTATTACAGTGCCGGCGCACACAAGTTGGGATCGGGCGGCGACTTCATTACCGCGCCGGAGGCCGCGCCGATCTTTTCCCGCTGTGTGTCCGCCCAGTGTGCGCAGGTACTGCAGCACATGGGAGGCGGCTCGATCCTGGAACTCGGCGCCGGCAGCGGGGCCATGGCCTGTGATGTGCTTGCCGATCTGGCGCAACGCCAGGCACTGCCGGATTCGTACCTTATCCTTGAAATCAGCGCCGACCTGCGCGCGCGGCAGCAGGCGCGGGTGCGGTCGCAACTACCGCAGCTGGCACAGCGCGTCCGATGGCTGGAGACATTGCCGTTCACGCCGATTCGCGGCGTGATCCTGGCAAATGAAGTGCTGGATGCGCTTCCGGTGACGCGCTTTCGCTGGCGTAACGGCGTCCCGGCGGAACTGGCGGTGGAGGAGAACGACGCCGAATTCATCTGGGCGGAACGCGGGCCACACCCGGATTTTGACCCCGCCATCGCGGCGCTGCTCGGCGCCTGTGCCGATGGCTACACGTCGGAGTGGAATCCGCGCCTGGCGCCGTGGATCGGGGGCGTGGCCGCGGCGCTGCATACCGGACTGCTCCTGTTCACCGATTACGGCCATCCGCGGCGGGAGTTTTATCACCCGCAACGCATGGATGGCACACTGCGCTGTCATTACCGGCACCGCGCCCACGGCGATCCATTTCTCTGGCCGGGGTTGCAGGACATCACCGCAGCGGTGGACTTTACCGCCGTGGCCGACGCAGCATCGCACCGTGGACTGGAAGTGCGTGGCTTTACCACCCAGGCGCATTTTCTGATCGGTTGCGGTCTGGCGCAGGTGGCCGCCGATTTGGGCGCTGCGGATACACGCGGGCGCACCATGCTGTCACGACAGGTGCAGATGCTGACGCTACCGGCGGAGATGGGCGAACTAATCAAGGCCATGGCGCTGACGCGGAATCTGGCAATGCCGCTGATTGGGTTCAGCGGACCCGATCATCGACGCAGGCTGTAGATTCTGGGGTCAGAGGCTGTGTAGATTCTGGGGTCAGGTCTTGCAATCAAGCGGGGCTTGCATGTAGATAGTGGGATTAGGTCTTGCCTTCAGCGGGACCTGCTTGATTGCAGGACCTGACCCCACCTGCTTCGGGAGCCTTGGCTTGGACGTTCTTCATTTCATCATTCTTGGCATTGTGCAGGGGCTCACCGAGTTCCTGCCCATCTCCAGTTCTGCGCACCTGATACTGATGCCGCACCTGTTCGGTTGGGAGGATCAGGGCCTCAACCACGATGTCGCGGCCCATGTGGGCACGCTCGTCGCGGTCTGCTGGTTCCTGCGCCGCGATGTGCAGGATATCGCCACCGGCGTCCTGCAAAAGAACACCGAAACGGCCAGGCGCAGCTGGCGCATGGTGGGATTCCTCGCGGTCGGCACACTGCCGGTGATCTTTTCGGGACTCCTGCTGCGCGACACCGTGGCGACGACATTCCGGGCGCCGCTTTTGATTGCCGGCACGACATTGTTCTACGCCACGCTGTTGTGGTGGGCGGATCGGTTTGGCCGGCGCGCGCGCAGCCAGGCAGCGCTGACCTGGCGCGATGTGATCATCATTGGCCTGGCGCAGGGCCTCGCCGTCGTGCCGGGCACCTCGCGATCCGGTATCACCATGACCGCTGCGCTGTTCCTGGGGTTGGAGCGCCGCGCGGCTGTGCACTTCTCCTTTTTGCTGTCGATCCCTGCGATCTTGCTGGCGGCGGCCTGGGAAACCCTGCATATGCTGATGGGCGCGGTGGCGATGCCCTGGGGCAGCATGGGCGTGGTTGCGCTGTCCGCTGCGATCACCGCCTATGTCGCCATTCATTATTTCGTGAAGTTCATTGATCGGACGGGGATGGGGCCGTATGTGGCGTACCGGGCGGTGCTGGGGGTGGCATTGTTGTTCTTCTTCTCGTAATGAAATGTAGTTGGTAGTTGGGGTGAACAAGGTGGGTGGCCCGAATTTCCCCAACTACCACCTGCCAACTACAGTTCCTTTTTACGAATCAATCGTCATCCTTCCCATCACTCAGTGCATATTTAATCTCCTCCACCCGCCGCTTCCTGATTGCCGCCGCCGCTTTTTCGCCGCCCAGCCGTGGCAGGTCCAGATCGCTGAAATCCGCCTCCCGGGCGGCCTCCAGCGCGATGTGCCATGACTCCGCCTGCGGGTAATCGCGTTTTTCAAATCCGGTGCGCCCGCGCGCGTCGGCCTCGCAGGCGAGCAGGAATTGTTCAAACCGATCCGGCCGGCGCAGGCCGTCAATGGCCTCCAGCTTGCGCAGGATCGTATCCGGACGCAGCTCCGCAATTCGATGGCAATCCAGATGATGGCGCGCGACGATGATGGCGAGCTCGCGGAAACGAGTGGGCGCCCGGAAGCGATCGCAGAGCTGGTTGATCACCTGCACCCCGCGCTCCTCATGACCTCCGTGGCCCGGCCATTCCGCAGCGGGTGTCAACGCCTTGCCCAGGTCATGCACCAGCGCGGCAAAGCGTGTGGCGGCGTCATCTGTCAGCGCCGCGGCCTGTTCCAGCACCATCATGGTATGAACACCGGAATCGATTTCCGGGTGGTGGCGCTCCGGTTGCGGGACGCCGTACAAGGCTTCGATCTCGGGAAACACCTGCTTGAGCGCGCCGCAATCCCGCAGTGTGGTGAAGAACCGGACCGGGTGCGATTCTCCCAGCGCGCGTTCGGTTTCCACCCACACCCGTTCCGGCACCAGATCGTTCAATTCCCCGGCGCCGGCGATCTCTCTCATCATTGCCAGTGACTCCGCGGCAATGGCGAAATCAAAGCGCGCGGCGAAGCGCGCCACGCGCAGCACACGCAACGGGTCCTCAACAAACGCCGGGGATACATGACGCAGGATTTTCTGTTCAAGATCCGCGCGTCCATTGAATGGGTCGATGAGATTGCCATGCTCATCCTCGGCCATGGCATTGATGGTCAGATCACGCCGGCGCAGGTCTTCTTCCAGCGTCACGTCCGGCGCGCTGTGGATCGTGAAGCCCTTGTAGCCACGGCCGCTTTTGCGCTCAGTGCGGGCGAGCGCGTATTCCTCCTTTGTCTCGGGGTGCAGGAATACCGGGAAGTCGCTACCCACCGGCCGGAAACCCTGCGCGGTCATCTCCTCCGGCGACGCGCCGACGACGACCCAGTCTGTGTCCTGCACCGGCCGACCCAACAGCCGGTCGCGCACGGCGCCGCCCACTCGATAGATCTTCATGCAGGCATTGTACCCACTGGTTCATGCCCCGGAGTGTCTCGGCCCTCACCCGCCGCTGCGTGGCGACCTTTGCTCACCCCATCCCTGGGGTTCGCCCCTTCGGGGGCGCCCTTCGGGCGACCAAATTCGCTCCCGGCGAATTTGTCCCG
>CAYMXG010000039.1:0-12651 GCA_964394115.1 uncultured Enterobacteriaceae bacterium
CAACCAGTTCACGCTGATCCCGCGCCCGGAGACCGAGCAACTGGTGGAGGTCACGCTTGACCTGGCTCGCCCCCACAATGCGCCGGAATTGCTGGAGCTGGGCACCGGCAGTGGCGCGGTGAGTCTCGCCCTGGCGCGCGAACGACCGGATGCGCACATCACTGCCACGGACCTCTGCCGCCATGCCCTGGCCGTGGCCGAATACAACGCGGCGCGGCATGGGGTTGGGAACGTCTCATTCATGGTTTCGGACTGGTACGCCGCCCTGGGTACCCGGCGCTTTGATGTAATCCTTTCGAATCCCCCGTATGTGGATGAGCAATGCCCGGCGTTATGGCAGGCGCCGCTGCGACACGAGCCCCGCCTTGCGCTGGACGGAGGGCGTGGTGGTCTTGCCGCCGTTTCCCGCATCATCGCAGGCGCCAGGCGCCACCTACGTGCTGATGCATACTTGTTGCTGGAGCACGGATTCGATCAGGGGGAAAGCGTGCGCCGGTTGATGCGGCAACATGGATTCACGGAAGTGGAGACGCGCCAGGATGCGGGTGGACAGGAACGCATCAGCAGCGGACGCTGGCAATGAGAACCGGGCCCTGGGCGTGGCTGCGCGCCCAATATGCAGCGCTGCTGCTGGAGAATGATCGTGGCATTGCGCAGGAACGCTGCGGTTGGGACAACTACATTACCGATGCCTACGCCGCACGCTATCGGCTGCATGACCAGCGCCGGCACGATCGTCGCAAACAGCAGTGGAAAAACTATGAACGGCGCGGCAAATAGTCGGGCAATATCCGCCGGCATGGTCCGGCTGCGTACTCCCACGCCATGAACGACGATCAATTATTGCGCTACAGCCGCCAGATCATGCTGCCCGAGATCGATGCCGCCGGGCAGCAGCGCCTGGCACAGGCGCGCGTGCTGGTGGTCGGCCTGGGCGGGCTGGGCTCCGCGGCCAGTATTTACCTGGCCGCTGGTGGCGTCGGACACCTGCTGCTGGCGGATTTTGATCGCGTGGAACTGTCCAACCTGCAGCGCCAGATCCTGCACCGGACTTGCGACATCGGCCGCCCGAAGACCGAGTCCGCGCGCGATCACCTGCTGGCGCTCAACCCGGAAGTAGCGGTGACCCTGATCGACAGGGTCATGGATGCGGAAAACCTGGCGGCGCTGATGGCGCAGACCGATGTGGTCGTGGATGCGAGCGACAATTTTCGTACCCGCTTTGCCATCAACGACGCCTGCGTCCGTGCCCGCATACCGCTGGTGTCGGCGGCGGCGATCCGCTTCGAGACGCAAATCAGCGTGTTCGATGCGCGCGATCCCGCCTCGCCCTGCTACCGCTGCCTGTATGGCGCCGGCGCCGAAGTTGAGGAAACCTGCACGGCCAACGGCGTCATCGCGCCGCTGCTCGGTATTGCCGGCAGCGTGCAGGCGCTGGAGGCCATGAAGATAATCATGCAGATCGGAAAATCGTTATCAGGCCGGCTGCTGTTGCTGGATGTGCTCAATATGGAATGGCACAGCGCGCGCCTGCCAAAAGACCCGGCCTGCCCGGTGTGCGGCCCGGGGACTTAGCCCAAAAGTAGCAAACCCCAGGTCACCGGCACGTTCACCAGCGCGACGAACACGGCGGCTGACCCCAAATCCTTGGCGCGACCGGCGAGGTCATGCGTCTCCGCACCATGTCTGTCGATGGCAGCTTCAACCGCGGAATTCAGGAGTTCCGTAATCAGCACCAGCAGCAGGGAACCCATCAGTAACGCGCGTTCCATTCCATTGCCGCCGAGCCACAGACCGGCCGGCGCGAGGATCACGGCCAGCGTCAGTTCCTGCCGGAAGGCGGCCTCGAAACGCACGGCCGCACGCAGGCCCTGCCAGGAATACCGGGTTGCGCGCCAGATGCGCACGATGCCGCCGGGTTTGTCGTTCATTGCATCAACCTGCTAGCGCCGATACCAGATCCAGAGACCACTGAACACCAACGACAGCAGTACGACTGCGACCAAATCCATGAACCAGACGCCGAAGCGATGCATGATCCGGCCGCTATGCAGGTCCAGCAGCAATCGCTCCAGCGTCAGCGCGCGATCACGGAAACTCCGGATTAATTCCGCGTTGAGTTGCTCCGGCATCGGCGCGGGCTTGGCCCAGTGCGCATCCGGCACCACCTCCTGCGCCCAGCGCAAGGAATCCAGGTCCGGCAGGAACTGCCCGTGACCGGTCTCGACAACAAGGCGCCCGTCCGCGGTGCTGCCAATGCGCGTCATGCCCACGGGCACGCCTTCCGTCGCGCGTAACACCTCAATGGTCGCCCCGTCCGGCGCCAGGATCAGCAACCGGTCTCCCAGGCCGGCCACGATCTGATCCTGCTGCGATACCACGCCGAGCAGCGTGTCGCTGCGCTCTGCCAGTTCCCGGCCATTGAAGTACAGGCGATCGCCAATGCGCGTGATCCAATACGCACCGGCATTGAATGACACCGGTGCCTGCGCCGGTTCAATGCCGTAGAGATCCAGAAGCCAGCCGCTGTGCACGTAATGCCGCGCCAGTCCCAGCGCGCTGCCGTGATTAAGCAGTATGCCGGTGATGCACAACATGACGATGAACAGGGCGATGCCGAACCCGGTCCAGCGATGCCACTTCGACCAGGCAGCCAGGGTCATGGTGCGCGGGCCGGCATCCCGGCCGCCTCGTGCAGCAGCAATGCCAGGCGCGCAAGCCGGGTCAGGGCGCTGACAGACAGCGTGGCGCCCGACACGCCGTCGACCGGGGACGTCAGCTGCCGTTCTTCATCCAGGCCTGCGCCGCGAAACTGGTCGGTGAAAAAGGAGTGACGCACCTCCCAGCCCCGGGACTCACGGAAGATCAACACGCGCAATTGCTCAATGCGCCCGGCCGCGGTGACGATGCCCACGGTGATGGGTTGTTCCCTGCCAATCTCTTCCAGGATCCAGGCGCAGCGGCCTGCCTGTGTCCAGTAGCGCAGTCGCATCACGCCCAGCGCGTGACCGAGTATCGCTTCCGCCTGTGTTCGCACCTCCGGCTGGATCCACAGCACCTGCGGCGCCGGCGCGCTGCCATCGAACATCTCCGCCAAAAATGCATCCGGTGTCTGGTAGGTGCCCGTTGCCGCCACCGGAGGAATTCCCCCAATGCATATCCCGATCACGGGCAGCCACCGTGCCCAGCCTGTGGCTGTCTTCATTTCAGATGTGACCGGTCGTTTTCCTCATGCTGCGCACCTTACCGGAATCGGGGTGACTTCAAAACCGATAGCCGACACCGAGGTTGATCCCGTCGAGAGTCTGGTCCACGATTCCGTCGGCGTCTTCCCACTGCACGTCAAGCTTGAACGCCACGTCCGGATGCGGCCACCAGTTCAGGCCCAGCATGAACTGCTCGAATTCCTCGTAGAGGAAATCCGGCGCGGACAGCCGGTTGCGTTCATCCCAGCGTGTATAACGCGCGAACACCCCCAGTTCGCCCAGCACTTCGACCGGCAGGCGGAAACGCCAGGCCGGTTCGATATACCAGCCGTCGAGGTTATCCGCGTTGAATGCGCCCGGATCGACTACGCCATCCCGTCCGAGATCCCAGCGTGCATACAGTGCGCGCAATCCGAATCCGCTGCGATGCTTCCAGTCCCCGTGGGCCTCGAACAACGTGGCATCAATGTCAATGTCATCGTCGGTGCCGGTGTAATCGCGCTGATACTGTCCGCTGACACCGACCTCCAGACCCGGGATACCCGTGTAGCGGACGCGGCCCGTGAACGCCGCATCTTGATCGTCGGCCTCGGAAACCTTGAGACGGCCGCTGCGGGGACGATACGGGGCATCCCCGTCAGTGGGTGCTGTCAGTCCGGAGTGCAACACCGCGTCGTAGTTCCAGCCCGGAGCCAATTCGCCGTAGAGCGCGAGACCCGCTTCCCACCAGGTGGTCGGAATGATCTCCGATTCCACCTTGTTGCGCTCTACGCCGTAGAAGGTGTTCGGCTCGTGGGTCACGTTGATGATGCCCACTGGCAGCACGTCGAGACCGGCGCGCAGGTGATGGTCGCGGCTCAGATCCATTTCAAGCCAGGCCTGTTCCATCTCCACCTCGCCGGCGCTGCTACCGTCGCCGGCCACCAGCGCGTGCTCCACTTCCAGTTCAGAGAAGAAACGCAGCCGGTCGTTGAATTCATGGCCGAGATAAATGATGAAGCGGTGAAAGTCTGTGCGCGAGAGGGAGTCATCGCCGCCAGTAGTCTCGTGGTCGTCATCGAGGTTGTTGTAATGTAGTTCGCCATAGCCGCCCACGTGCGTGCGGGCCTGCTTTGCGGCTACGCCCGAGGGTGCGGTGGCGGCTACCTGCTCCACGGCATCGGCCGTGGCCTCGATCTGCTGCGCCGACTCCTGCACCTCGCCCTCGGCTTTTGCCAGCCGGGATTTCAACTCGGTAATGGTCTTCTGCTGCTCCTGCACCAGTTGCCACATTTCCTCCAATGAGGGCGTGGCGGCGGCGCGGAGCGGCGCGCTGGCGACAAACAGCAGGGCCAGAAATAGCGACAAGCGGGCGACAAAAATCATGGGGGCTTCTCCGTTAACGTTTGAATTCAAAATTTGTCTGGTACAAAAAGAGGGTGATAAAGCAATTAAGAATCATTCTCATATAAAGAGACGCAGGATACGGCTGACGCCAAAGTAAGGATGCGCTCACTTTCGAATTACCGGCTAGAAATTCAGGGTCTTGGTCAGAAAATCAAGGCCGCACGACGCTAATTTACGCGGGGCTGCAGTCACTTCTGCTTCCGCAGCCCGCAGGCACGCCCGAACCCGTGGTTCACAGCTGCCGCAACACCCGGAGACCCGAAGCTTGGACCGCAATGCTCCCAGGGTCCGGGCCCCGGCGGCGATAGCCGCCTGAACCTCTATCTGGGTCACCGAATAGCAATAACAGACAAACTCGTCGCGATTCATAATGTTGGGCATGGTGGTGCAGGGAGCGTGATGGGATAAGAATAATCTTAATGAGAATCATTTGCAATAACTGCCAATTTGCGGTTGGCCGTCCCGATGCTGATTGATTACGATACCCCGTCCCCCAAGCGCTGATTCCCTGGAAAACCCCATGTGCCCCGCTGCGACACCCGGCATGCTGCTGCCGGCCTTTGGTTCCATTCGGCCGGATCGGATCGAGGCAGAACTCGATACCATGTTGGCCGCGAACCGGGCCGCGCTGGCGTTGCTGCTGGTTCGTGTTGGTCCCTTCACGTGGCAGAACCTGGTGGCACCCCTGGAGGAAAATGAGGACCGGCTCAACCGCGCCTGGTCGCCGGTCAATCATTTGCATGCAGTTGCCGACAGCGAGGCCTTGCGCGCGGCCTACAATGCCTGCCTGCCAAAGCTCACTGAGTACGCCTCGGAGCTGGCACAAAACAAAAGTCTCTATCAGGCGTTTCGCTCCATCGCGGAAAGTCCCGCTGCGGCGGCGCTGGACCCGGCGCAGCACAAGGTCCTGGAAAATGCGCTGCGTGAATTCCGCCTGGGTGGCGTGGCATTGCCGCCCGCAGACCGCGATCGGTTCCGGGCCATCCAGCAGGAGTTGGCACAGCTGCAATCCAAATTTGAGGAAAATCTGCTCGATGCGACCCAGGCCTGGACGCTGCACATAACTGACGCGGATCGGCTGCACGGCGTGCCACCGTCCACGCTGGCGCTGGCCGCCAGCAACGCGCGCGACCGCGATCTACCGGGCTGGGTACTGACACTGGACTTCCCGTGCTATCAGCCGGTAATGCAATACGCGCACAACGCCGAACTGCGGCGCGAAATGTACCTGGCTTACGTGACACGCGCTTCAGGACAAGGACCACATGCGGGGCGCTGGGACAATAGCGACATCATGGTCCGCATACTGACGTTGCGCGCCGAACTCGCGACGCTGCTGGGCTTCCCGAATTTCGCCGAGTATTCACTGGCGCGAAAGATGGCACGTGCACCCGACGACGTGCTCGGGTTCCTGCGCGACCTGGCGCTGCGCGCCCGGCCGGTGGCCATGGCCGAGTTTGCCGGATTGCGACGGTTTGCCCGCGAACAGCACCAGGTCGCCGAACTCGCCGCGTGGGACATCAATTACTATTCCGAACTCCAGCGCCGGCACGAATTTTATTTTTCCGAGGAAGATCTTCGCCCCTACTTTCCAGTCCCGCGGGTACTGGATGGCCTGTTTGAAATCCTCCGGCGCCTGTATGGCATCACCCTGCGGGAAGCCGACGCTGTCGAATGCTGGCATCCCGATGTGCGCTACTTCGAAGTGCTGGACGAGACCGGGCAATTACGCGGGGCATTATTCATGGATCTCTATGCGCGCCAGAAAAAGCGCGGCGGCGCCTGGATGGATGATTGCATCGTGCGCCGCAGACCCATGTCCGGGCTGCAACGGCCGGTGGCCTATCTCATCTGCAATTTCGCGCCGCCCGTGGACGGGCGGCCGGCACTGCTGAGTCACGATGAGGTCATGACCCTGTTCCATGAATGCGGGCATGCCCTGCATCACGTGCTGACGCTGGTGGATTACGCCGACGTCTCCGGAATTCGTGGCGTACCCTGGGACGCGGTCGAAATGCCGAGCCAGTTCATGGAAAACTGGTGCTGGGACCACGCGGCGCTGGACCTGATCGCGGGACATTACCAGTCCGGCGCCCCGCTGCCGCCGGACCTGTTCGAAAAGATGCAGCGGGCCAGGCATTTCCACGCCGGGCTGCACATGGTGCGGCAACTGGAGCTGTCGCTGTTCGATTTTCGCCTGCATCACGAGAATCGCGGTCACGACATTGATGATATTCAGCACCTGCTGGATGAGGTGCGCGCCGAAGTGGCGGTGATACCGTCGTCACCGGTGAATCGCTTTCAACACAGTTTCGGGCACATTTTTGCCGGTGGTTACGCCGCCGGCTACTACAGCTACAAATGGGCCGAGGTTCTTTCCGCGGACGCCTTTTCCAAATTCGAGGAAACCGGTATCTTTGATGCGGCCACAGGCAGGCAATTCATGCATGCCATACTTGAAAATGGGGGGGCGCGGGAGCCCATGGAGCTGTTCATTTCATTCCGGGGCCGGCAACCGAGCGTGGAACCCCTGCTGCGCCACTCCGGCATCCTGGAAAATCAAACCGTGTCGACCGGCTAATGACGCTGCGCGAACTGCCGTTTTGCCTCGCTTTAATCCTGGCCGCCGTCCCGGCGCTGGGCGAGGACGCTTTCGTGGGCAGCAAGGGATTTCACGCCGGACTGCATCAGGACAAGGCCGCTGACAGTCCGATCCTGAAGCTGGTCCCGGCCGGCGCCACTTTGCAGGTGCTGAAGCGGGAGGAGCGCACGTCGCTGGTGCGCGATTCCGACGGCGTCCAGGGCTGGATCGACAACAGTTACCTGGCGACAGAAGCGCCATCAGAATCCGCGCAGGATCAGGAACAACTCAAACGCATCGAGGAATTGGAGCGGCAATTGGAGCAATCCCGCGCCGAACAGGCGCAACTGGAGGCGCGCCTCACCGGCAGCGGCAAGGCCAGTGAGGACTTCAAACTGGCGCAGCAACTCAAGCGGCAAAACCAGGAACTGGAGCAGCAGTTGAAGCAGGAGAAATTGCGCGGCGGCGAGGCCCAGGTGGAATTGACCGAGCTGCGCAAACGCATTGGCATGAACAGCGACACTGAATCCCTGTACCGGGAGTTGGCGGGCCTGCAGGCGGAAAACAAGCAGTTGCGCATCAGCGTCGGGGAAAAAGTGGGGGCCGCTGTCGCGTCGGAGCAGGGGGTATTGGGCTCCAGCTTCGACCCGGGCCAATTCGCCGCCACGGCGGCCATCCTGTTGCTGTTGGGATTGGCCGGCGGCGTGTACCTGATGGATTATATGAATCGCCGCCGCCACGGCGGATTCCGCGTCTGATCATTCGCCGTACGCGGGCGTCGCGTCGCGGGACCCAGTGAAGATCGCCACCTGGAACGTCAATTCCCTGCGCGTGCGCTTGCCGCACGTCCTCACCTGGCTTGATGCCGAACAACCGGACCTGCTGGCGCTGCAGGAAATCAAGCTCCCGGACCCGGACTTCCCGGCGGCGGAATTCCTGCAACGCGGATACCAACTGGCGTTCTCGGGGCAGAAAACCTACAACGGCGTGGCCATCGTCAGCCGCACTCCACTGACCGCATTGCAGACAGAAATCCCGGCATTCGGCGACCCGCAGCGACGCGTGCTGTTCGCTGAAACCGGTGGCATCGCGGTGCTAAACCTTTATGTCCCCAACGGTTCGGAGGTGGGGTCGGAAAAATACTCCTACAAGCTGGCGTGGCTTAAACACGTGTGCGAATTCATCCGCACGCTGCTGGCCGGTCATCCGCGCCTGGTGGTGTTGGGGGATTTCAATATCGCACCGGCCGATGCGGACGTGCATGACCCCGGCGCATGGGCCGGACAGGTACTGTGCAGCCCCCCGGAGCGGGCGGCGTTTGCCTCACTGCTTGCCCTTGACCTGGTGGATTGCTTCCGGATGTTCCCGCAGCCTGCAAACAGCTATAGCTGGTGGGACTATCGTGCAGCAGGCTTTCAGCGCAATCAGGGGCTGCGCATTGACCATGTCCTGGCAAGCGCGGTGCTTGCGGCCAGGTGCCGGGCCTGTCGCATTGATCGGGTCCCGCGCACCTGGGAGCGGCCGTCCGACCATGCCCCGGTTATCGCGGAATTCGAGGATTGAGCAGGCAGACGCCTGCGGCGGTTTGCATGCCCCCACCGTTTCGCCTAAACTGCGCCGCCTTTAAAGGCCCCGGGCAATCGCCGTAGGGGCCGATTCGAGACCCGCAGCCATGAAAGCAGACATTCATCCTGAATATGCAAAGATCACCGTTACCTGCAGTTGCGGTAACTCATTCAAGACCTGTTCGACCCATGCCAAGGACCTGCACATAGAGGTCTGCGCGCAGTGTCACCCGTTTTACACGGGCAAGCAGAAAATGCTCGACACCGCCGGCCGCGTGGACAAGTTCCGTCGCAAATACGGCATGCAATAGGCGCCTGCGCGCGCCTGTCCTGCGCCGGCCCACCGGCCGCGCGTCGTCGCTTCTTCTGGCAGTTCTGTCTGGCGCCGCACCGGTAATGCACGCGGCGCAGGACGCCGCCTGCGCCTCGGACAAAACCGGCATCCGCGCCGCCATCGAATACGTCATTGACGGCGATACCGTCATCCTGGGTGATGGCGAACACCTGCGCATGGTCGGCATCGATACGCCGGAATTGGGTCATGGCAATACGCCGGATCAACCCGGCGCCGCCGCGGCCCGGGACTGGCTTCGAGCCCGACTCACCCCCGGGACGCCGGTGCTGACCGTGGCTGATACGGAAGACCGGGACCGTCACGGACGGTTGTTGCGACATCTGTTTCTTTCCGACGGCACCAACCTGCAGGCAGGCCTGCTGGCCGAAGGACTGGCCACGCCGCTGGTGATCCCGCCCAGCCTGCGGTATCTGCCCTGCTATCAGCACGCGGCGGATGCCGCCCTGGGGGCACAAACCGGTCTGTGGGGCCGCCGCGAATACCAGTCTGCTGACCCGGAAACGCTGGCGCCCGATACGCGTGGATTTCGCATCATTCGCGACCGCGTCATGCAGGTGCATTGGACCCGGGGCGGCGCGTGGCTGGAACTGTCCGGCCCGGTGTCCGTGACCATCCCGGCGGCAAACTTTTCTGAGTTCGATCGCAAGGTCATAGCGGCACTGCCGGGGCAACGGGTGGAATTTCGCGGCATGGTGTATCCGCAGAGCGGGCGTTTGCGATTGTACCTGCGGCATCCGGTAAACTTGCGGGCGCCGGCCGACCCGGGAAACTCGGTTGCCCCTGACAAGTCAAAATAAACACATGAATCGCGCTGGGTTAATGGCCATGATCCTTTGCAGCCTGCTGTTGCCCGGCTGCGCCACCAATCCGGTCACCGGTTCCTCCGACCTGGTGCTGATGTCGGAACAGCAGGAGATTGCGCTGGGTCAGCAGGCCAACCAGCAGGTCCTCGGCCAGTACCAGACCTACGACAATCTTGAACTCCAGAATTATGTCCAGTACGTCGGGCGCAAGGTCGCGGACCGCAGCCACCGGAGCAATCTGAACTACCAGTTCACGGTCCTGGATTCGAAAGAAGTGAACGCCTTTGCGCTGCCCGGCGGCTTCATCTTCATTACCCGCGGGCTGATGGCGTACTTGAACTCCGAGGCGGAACTGGCTGCGGTACTGGGCCATGAAGTGGGCCATGTCACTGCGCGCCATGCCGTGCGTCAGCATTCGGCGACGCAACTTACCGGTCTGGGTGCGGCGCTGGGCGCGGCCTTCATCCCCGGCCTGGGCCAGGCAGCGGGACAGCAACTGGCAGGTGTATTAGGCACGGCGCTATTGCGTGGCTATGGACGTGATCATGAACTGGAAGCAGATCGCCTGGGTGCCGAATACCTCGGCCGCACCGGTTATGACCCCAAGGCCATGCTGCGCGTGATCGGTGCGCTAAAGAACCAGGAACTGTACGAACTGAAGGCGGCGCAGGCCGAAGGCCGGGAAGCCAATGTTTATCACGGCCTGTTTTCCACCCATCCGGACAGCGACACGCGGCTGCAGGAGGTCGTTGCCAGCGCGGACGCCGTGACAAAGGTGAAGCAGCCCTTCATTGGCCGGGGCGAATATCTCGAACGGACCAATGGCCTTGTCTATGGCGATAGCAACAGCCAGGGTCTCCTCAAAGGCCGGGATTTCTATCATGGGCAATTGGGGATAGCGCTGCGCTTTCCCGCCGGTTGGCGCATCAAGAATCTGCCCGACAAGGTCGTCGCCAACGCGCCGGGCGGGGCCGCCATCCTGCAGTTGAGTGTGGCACGGACGAATCCGGGCCAGGGCGCGCGGGAAGTCCTGCTGCAAGGACTCGGTCTGCAAAAGATGGGGAATGAGCAGAACCTGAAGGTACGCGGGCTGCCAGCCTTCAGTGGAACCGCCGCGGTTGACACCGATGCGGGCCAGCGACCGGCACGTTTTACCGCGGTTCAGCTCGGCCGCAGTGTCTATGTCATCGCCGGGATCAGCCGCGACCCGCAGGGGTTTGCGCAATACGATTCGGCGTTTCGCGCCACCGGGGAATCCTTCCGCCCGCTGACCCCGGAGGAAAAGGCACTGGCCGACAACGTCCATCGAATTGCGACGCTCAGGGCCACGAACCAGACCACGTTTGCCGGCCTGGCCAGGCAGGCAAATCTGGGGCCGTTGGGCGAGCAACAGATCCGCCTGATCAATGGCCGGTTCCCGCGCGGGGAAATCAAACCGGGAGAGACCCTCAAGACGGTTCAGTGAGGGTTCAAGGGAGCTTTGGAGCGATGCCGACCTTACCTCACTTAGGGGAGTTCCTTCAGGGACTTTCTAGGGATTGTGCGTTAACACTTTGCCGTTAAACGGGGTTCAATTTTTATCCACATTTTCTGTGGATAACTTTGTGGATGAGTCACTAACATGGAGCGAGATGCAGCACCCCGCCTCGCCGTGTGTCAAAACTGTTAAAATTTGACCACTCTATAAAGTTTATTTATTTCAAAAGGTTACACCTATTCATGTGGCTTGCAGCCCGATTCCGGGAAAAGCTGAGTGGTTACTTACCGGCAAACGACGCCTTTGTGTATAAAGCCCTGCCTCTGGCCGACACCGGAACCAAAATTCCGGTTGTGCGTCTAATACAACACGAATGAATTTACCCGCCGGAACACCCGGCGGTGTCCGAATCCCGGCCTCCCCAGCCGGGTGTTGTCGGCCCCGGTAGCCCTACCTCCCCCTGTGAACCGGGGCCTTTTTTTTACCACGGCAGGATTATTCGAGCCATCCTCGCACCACCCGCCGGAGGTCCTCGACACCGACGCCGGAGACACTGGAGAACAATTGAACCTGGGCGCCGGCTGCGCTCGGTTCGCGGCGTGCCTGGCGCAGCACATTATTTCCTTCGCCACGGGTGAGCTTGTCGGCTTTATTCAGCACCACATGGGAGCGAAACCCGCCTTCCTGAAGCAGGTTGAGCAGGTCCTGGTCCGAATCCTTGAATGGGTGGCGGATATCCATGACTGCCAGGACACCCACCAGGGATTTACGCTGCGCCAGATAGCCAGCCATCAATTCACCCCAGCCCCGCCGTTGCGCCAGGGAGACCCTGGCAAAGCCATAGCCCGGCAGATCCACCAATCGCAGTCCCGGCCGGACCTCGAAAAAATTGAGCTCGCGGGTCCGGCCCGGCGTGCGGCTCGTGCGTACCAGATGCCGCTGCCCGGCCAGCGCATTAATAATGCTGGACTTGCCCACGTTGGAACGACCGGCAAATGCCACTTCGCGCCCGCTGTCTGCCGGCAGCTGTTCCAGCCCGGGGGCGCCGAGCAGAAACGCGGTGTCATGAAATGGATTGTGGGACATTCATGCAATTCTCACGGTTTTTTCGATAAGATGCCGCTCTCGGCCAAAATAAATTTTGCACAACCTGGATATCCGCATGACACTTAAATCCGTCGTTGCACTGCTGGCCATGGTTGCTGCCCTGAGCCCGTTTGAAATTCATGCCGCCGGTGATCCGGGCGCGGGGAAGCAGAAGGCGCAACTCTGCGCCGC
>CAYMXG010000040.1:0-4886 GCA_964394115.1 uncultured Enterobacteriaceae bacterium
TTGCGGAGAAAATTCGAGGACGTCGATCCGGAATTTGACCGGGTGGAGACGATTTACGGGATGGGTTATCGATGGAAGCCGTGACGGCGCGGCGGCGTTTCGGCCTGCGCGCGCAGTTGCTGTTGTTATCCATCGCCGTGCTCGCTGTCCCCTATGCCGGCATAGAGTATGTGCGCGAGCTGGAGCGCTACCTGCGCGAGTCATTTTCCGCCTCGCTCTCCGACGCGGCACGGGCGGTGGCGGGGCCGCTGCACAATCAACCACAACTGTTTCCCTTCAGCCCGGCGGCGTCGGAGCGCACGTTGTATGTACACCGGTTGCGACACGCCATACAGCTGGATGGTTACACCGATGACTGGTCCGATTACCTGGGCTGGGCCGAATCCTTTTTCGGCAGCAACCTGAAATCCGGCTTTCGTCTCATCGTCGGGCGCTACCAGGCCAATTACCATTTGTTGCTGCAGGTGCGGGATGATCACGTTGTGTGGCAGCGCGCGGATCAACCGGATGCGCTGGACAATGATCATGTTGTGCTGGTGTTGGGGGATAATTACGGCAATCCGGTGCGCTACCATTTTGCGCCGACGGGCCCGGGCAGCCTGCGTCCATTCACCTATCATTTCACCCAGGACGAATTTCGCTTTGAACATCGATCCACGGAATTCATCACCAATATCCGCGGCGAGTTGCAGCAGGTTGCGGACGGTTTCAACCTGGAAGTGACGTTGCCGGCCAGCATGGTGCATGAGCGCCTGGGCATGGAGTCGGTGGATGTGGACGATGAAACCTCGCGGCGCGCGCGGGGCGTTGTTTCCACCGCCGGGGGCAAGGCACTGGATCGCCCCGGGCAACTGGTGCAGGCATCGTCACAGTTGGTGCAGGTGATCGAACGGTTTGCCGATGTGCCCGGGCGCCGCGTCTGGGTGCTGGATGAACGCGGGCGGGTGCTGGCCAGCGCCGGCGGCCTGGAAAAACCGCAGGCCGGGAAGCCACCCGGCCTGTTGTATCGCTGGTTGTTGCCGCCGATCGCGGATTCCTTTGCTGATGATCTGGCCGGGTCGTCACGCTTGCACGGCACGGAGGTGGAGCACGCCCTCACCGGCAAGGTGGCAGCGCGCTGGCGCAGTTCGCCGGATAACCTGGCCATCATCGTTTCGGCTGCGGCACCGGTGTTGAATGGCAACGCTGTGCAGGGTGCGGTGGTGGTGGAAGAATCCACGGGCACCCTGCAGGTTTTACAGCGCGAGGCCATGATTTCGCTGTTCAACAAGACACTGCTGGTGTTTGTGTTGTTGACTGCCCTGGTGCTGGCGTTTGCCACGCGCTTATCGCTGCGCCTGCGACGCCTCAGTGATGCCGCGGAGGCCGCCATCGACGCCCATGGCCGTGTTGTCGGCGGTTTCATGCCGGCGTCGGCCGCGGATGAGATCGGAGACCTGTCGCGCACATTCGGCGCATTGCTGACGCGCTTGCAGGAATACCATCGTTATCTGGAAAGCCTCGCCGGACGCCTGTCACATGAACTGCGCACCCCCATCGCGGTAGTGCGTTCTTCGCTCGAGCACGTGGCCCAGGCGGCCAGCCCCGTGGAGCAGGCGCCATATTTGCAGCGCGCGCTGGAAGGCATAGAACGATTGACGCTGTTGGTGACGCGCCTGTCGGAGGCGGCGCGGCTGGACCTGGCCCTGCAACAGGCGCGCAGCCAGCCGCTGGAGGTCAAGGAATTCATCGGGCGGTGCGTGGCCGGGTACGGCATGGCGTTCGGCAATGTGGAGCTCCAGGATCATTCCGGCGCTGAACCCATCGTCCACCCCATTGCAACTGACCTGTTTGAGCAGATGCTGGACAAGCTGATTGCCAATGCCGCGGACTTCCGGCTGCCGGGCACGCCGATTGTGGTGGGCCTGGCGGCGGACCCGATGTCATGGACCCTGACGGTTGCCAACCAGGGACCAACGTTGCCGGAATCCATGGCCGGCCAGCTGTTCAATTCCATGGTCTCGGTGCGGTCGGAAGGTGGCGCACGGGAGCCCCATCTCGGGCTCGGACTGTATATTGTGCGGCTCATCGCGGAGTTCCATCGTGCGCGCGCCACCGCGGCCAACCTGCCGGAACACGGCGGCGTCTGCTTTTCCCTTGCTTTTTCGCGGGATCCGGCTTTCCGGCCCAGCGTCCGCGCCTCGCCCTGAGGGATCAGGAGACCTGCCGCAGATTCCTCTTTGCGTGCATATCATTTTGATTTGGAAAGGGTTTGCCGGGCGATGGGAATGCGGTAGCATGCAGATTCGGAGCGCCGGTTGCGCTTCCCTTCGAACCCCACGGCTACGCCAATGGCAGACGATAAACAGAAATTTGCTCCCCTGATTGCGAAGCTCGTTCCCATCAACGAGTTGCCGCCTGCCGTGCAGAACGAAGTCATCAATCGCTGCAACCTGCTCAAAATCCGCAAGGGCGGGTTCATCTTCAAGCAGGGGGATCGCGACGAGTTCGCCTATTACCTGTTGGAGGGCGAGATTGAACTGGTCGCCAACAAGGATCTGCACAACACCATAGTCGCCGGCACCGATCGGGCCCGCTACGCCATGGCGCAGTTGCAGCCACGCCAGCTTTCCGCGCGCGCCAGCAAACCGGCCATTGTGGTACAGGTTGTGCGTGACTATCTCGACAAGATGATGGTCGTGCATCAGCGCGACGACGTTGAGGATGTCACCAACTACGATCTGGCCACGGCCGAAGTGGAAGTGGAGGAGCTGCACACGGCGGACGACGTGGACTGGATGACCAAGATGCTGCAGTCGGAATTGTTCTCCAAGATGCCGACCGCCAATATCCAGTCATTGTTTGCGCTGCTGGAACCGGTGGAGTTCCTGAAAGGCGACATTGTCATCCGCCAGGGCGAGCCCGGCGAACATTACTTCATCATCCAGGAAGGGCATTGCCAGGTGCTGCGCGCACCGCCGTCCGGCGGCAAGGAGATCAAGCTTGCCGACCTGGTGCCGGGCGACAGTTTCGGGGAAGAAGCCCTGATCACCGATACGCCGCGCAATGCCACGGTGGCCATGACTACCAACGGCATCCTGATGCGCCTGGAAAAACAGAAATTCATAGATCTCATTCAAAAGCCGACGCTGCGCGGCTTGAATTTTGACCAGGCCTTGAAGATTGTCATTGAAGGCGCCCAATGGCTGGATGTGCGCTTCAAGAATGAACATGACCAGGGCGCCATACGCGACGATATCCATATCCCCTTGAATGTGTTGCGCATGCAGACGGAAAAGCTCAATGAGTCCAAATCCTACATCGTGTATTGCGACACCGGCGGTCGCAGTTCGGCCGGCGCGTTCCTGCTGGCAGAGCGGGGTTTCAAGGTGTGGTACCTGCAAGGGGGCTTGCAGAACAATCCGAAGGCCGCGAACATGATGCAGGCGGCGGAGCCGGAGGCGCGCATGGTGGAACCGCCGCCCCCGGCCGCGGCGAAGCCGCAAAGCGCTCCCAAGCCGGCACCGAAACCGGCGCCCGCGCCGGCCAAGGCCGCTCCGCCACCTCCGCCCAAACCCACGGCCGCGCCGCCTCCTGTTCCCAAGGCGCCGCCTGCGAAAGCCGCCCCCGCGCCCGCGCAGGACGATGATGATGATGATCCGGAGAAAATGGATCCGGCCATCAAGGCCTCGGTGCTGGAGACCGAACTGGCGCGCACCAACCATCGGTTGGAGGAGATGGAAAGGCAGCGCAATGAAATAGTGAACCAGGCGCAGAAGGATGCCCAGGCGGAGGTTGCGGGCAGGTTGCAGGTGGAACGCGCCAAGATAGAAGCGGCCAAACTCCAGGCCGAGGAAGACGCAAAGCGCATGCGGGCGAAGGAAGAGGAAAACATCCGCCGCATGAAGGAGGAGGCAGAAAAGCGCCTGCAGTTGGAGAAAAAGAAGCTGGAGGAGGTTTATTCGCGCAACGTTGAGGAAATGGAAAAACTCCAGCGTCTGAAGCAGGAAACAGATGAACAGATGCGCAAGGAACGCGAGCGATTCGAGCAGGAAGCGGAGCAGGCGCGCAAGGAACGGGAAGATGTGGAAAAGATAAAGAAGCAGATGGAGGCCGCGAAAAAGGCCATGGAGCAGGAGGCCGGGCGCCGGCGCAAGGAGCAGGACGAGATGGAGCGCGAGATCCAGAAGAACGCGCGCGAAAAACTTGAGGTCGAGCGGCGCAAGCTGGCGGAGCAGTTCGCGCGCAATAATCACGAACTTGAGCAGGCACGCAATGAACGGGCTGCCGCCGATGCGGCGCGCGAGGCGGCCAGGGATGAAGCGGACAAGATCATCGCGGAATACAAGGCCAAGCATGATGCCACCCGCGTCGAGGAGGAGGCACGCCTGCAGGCCGAGCGGAACAAGCTGGAGCAGGAGCAGCAGAAGATCCGCGACATGCTGGCCCAGAGTGAGCGCGTAAGACGCGAGGCTGAGGACGCCAAGTCCGCCGCTGCCGACGAAGTGGAACGCTTGCGTTCGCGCCGGAATGATGACGAAATAACGCAGAGCCGGTCAGCCCAGGACTCGCTGAATTCCGAGCTGCGCGATGCGGAGGAACGGCTGAGCCGTGCGCGCCGGGAGATTGCCGAGGCGGATCGGGAGCGGGAGGAGGTTGAGGCGGCACGGCGCATCAACGAGGAAGACCTGGTCAAGCGTTACGAGATTGAAGAGGAAACCCGCAAGAGCCTCGAAAAGGACCTGGAGCAATTCAAGGAACACCTGGCGCAGGAAGAAAAGAAATTCGCCAGCATTTCGTCACAGCTGGAACACATGAAGCGGATCCGGAAACGCGCCGATGAAGCCAAGGTGGCCACGCAACAACACACCGATAATCTGCTCACTGACGTGGCGTCGCAATTGCGT
>CAYMXG010000040.1:4986-12541 GCA_964394115.1 uncultured Enterobacteriaceae bacterium
GCCGAATCCCTGCCACAGCTGCGCAACCTGGTAAACGAACTCGAGGTCCTGAGCCAGGCCATGAATCAATTCGTGCAGAATAATCCGCAGCTGGAGCCGGAACTGCGCGGGCAATTCAGCATTCAGGCCGATTCGGCTGTGGATATCATCACCCGGCCGGTGGCGACCGCGACGGACCTGGCCGGCCAGCTGGGTGGCAATCTCAATGAGGCCCTGCGCGGCTCGCCGGTGTTGATCAGCGAGTATGAGCGCGTTGATTTTGCCGCCGCCGATTCCGCCGATCCCACCACCGCCATGCACAAGCGCAATATCGCCGCGCAATGGGGCTTTGATCTTTATACCTCCAATCCGGTGGTGCAGAATTTTCTGAACACGGCGGCACGGGCCCGGTCCGGCGGCAGGATCTCGGCCGGGGCGCCGGCGTTTTTCAATTCAAGACAAACTGCGGCCAGGACCGCCGATGCCGGCGTGGATGCGGAAGTCGGGAAACTGCTCAAAGCCGAGGCCGCCTTGGGACTTGCGGATCGCAACCGCCGCGATCTGGCGCAAATGCAGATCCCGGCCGCAACCATTGATGCGTTTATTGCGCACCCGGCGTTCTCGCCGCGGCACCAGACCCGCATCACGCACTACCTGGCGGCGCTGGACCGGGTGGTGAATCGCGCTGCGTTCATTGATTCGGCATTGCGCAGTGGCAGCGAACGTGGCGCCGTGATGCATGAATATCTGGCCATGATGCTGTTGTATTACCACCGGCAGGTGGCGCCACTGCAAAAGCTGCACTTCGGCAACAATGTGCTGCAGGCCATACATGGCAACAACAGTATTGTCGTGCTGCAACCGGAGGACCTGGTCATCTGGTCGGCGGACGTGCAGCGCAACCTGGATACCGTGGTAAAACGGGCTCGCGAAAGCGGCTTTCGCAAGCTTGACTTGATGGCTGCGGGGGCGGTGTCCGCCGCCGCGCAGGCGGAACTGGCAGCGCGCGGATTTACGTTGCGCGAGCATATGGTGTTCTGAGGCCGGGCCCGCCGTCGCAGGCCCGGAAGCCGGGAAAAATGGTGGAGGCGGTGGGAGTCGAACCCACGTCCGCGAACCCTCCGCCCTCGGATCTACATGCGTAGCCAATTCTATTAGTTTAACCAGCCGCTACCCGAATGGCAGGGAAGACGGTCGGCGAGCCCGGCGGTACTTTTAACGAATCGGCCCCGGGCGGACTTCTTCGCGAGCTTGTGAGAGTCGACGCCTGATTCGAGCGCACAAGCACGGACCCGGTCAGACGGCACCCTACTGGGTATTAAGCAGCGAGTGCGTAGTTGTCGTCGTTGGCAACTAAGTTTTTGCAGCTGGATTTACGAGGTCATCTGCGCCTCGGCATGCCCCTTGGGTTTCGCTGTCCACGTCGAATCCAATGCGCCCCCGGGAAAAGACAGTCACAAGTCATAAGTCATAAGTTACAAGTGACACATCCGGGCCTGAATCTTGATCCGGACGATACTTGGCAGTATAGGCCATATGACCGCGGGTAATGTAAATGGTTCTTTTCCTTGTACCTTGTGACTTATGACTTGTGACTGCCTTTAAGCAACCGCTGCCTCTGTCGTTCCCAGTCACGCTGGCGGTCATCCTCTCTCTTGTCATGGCTCTGCTTGCCCTTGGCCAGCGCGATTTCGAGTTTGGCGCGGCCGGCCTTCCAGTACATCGCAGTCGGGATGAGCGTATAGCCCTTGCGTTCCACGGCGCCGATAAGGCGGTTCAATTCGCTCCGGTGCAGCAGCAGTTTGCGCGTGCGCTGCGGATCGGGATGAATGTGGGTGGAGGCGGTGGGCAAGGGCGTGATCAGTGCCCCGAACAGGTATGCCTCGTCGCCCTTGAGCAGCACATAACTGTCCCGGATCTGGATGCGCCCCGCACGCAGGCTCTTGACCTCCCAGCCTTCGAGGGCGATCCCGGCTTCGAATCGATCCTCGAGCGCAAAGTCATGGCGCGCCTTGCGATTGAGGATGATGGTGCTGGAGGAGTCCTGGTTCTTTTTCCTGGTCACGGCGCGGCGCTGGCGGGCACGAAGTGGCGCGATTATAGCAACAGCCCGGCGCGCCCCCCCTTCGCCATTGAGAGCCACTGTGAATTACCCGACAATGAAAGCATGAATCAGGTACGCAGAACGGCCATTGTCCCGTTCAGCGCCGGTCAGATGTATGCACTGGTGAACGACATCGAGGCCTACCCGGAATTCCTGCCCTGGTGCAGTGATGCCCGGGTGCTGACGCGCCAGGACGACACGCTGACGGCGTCCGTTTCCATGGCGCTGGGGCGCATCCGGCATACGTTCACCACCGCAAACACCATGCAGCCGGGCCGGCAAATTGCCGTGCGCCTGCTGAGCGGTCCGTTCCGGCGCCTGGAAGGCAGCTGGAATCTGATACCGGCCGGCGATCATGCCTGTGAAATCCGGCTGGAGATGCAATTCGAGTTCAAGAACCGGCTGCTGGAAATCAGCCTGGGTAAAGTGTTCAACCAGATCGTCAATTCCCTGGTGGGCGCGTTTGCGCGGCGGGCCGAACAGGTCTATGGACAGGTGTAGTCGCCCATGATCAATGTGACTGTGGCGTATTGTTTTCCGGCTGCCGCCCACGTCATTGATCTGCGCGTCGCGCCTGGCTCGACCATCGCCGAGGTCATCCGGCAGTCGCGTATCCTGGACCGCTGTCCGGAGATAAACCTTGAAGTGAACAGGGTCGGCATTTTCAACCAGCTGCGCGCGCCCGGGACACCGGTGCAGGAGGGGGATCGCATCGAGATCTACCGGCCGTTGATCGCGGATCCGAAAACCGCGCGGCGCCGGCGCGCGGCGCGGCCGGACCGGGGCTGAGTTCGTGCGCGAAGCCGCCGCCGGGGGCAAGCCGCGGACAATCTGGCTGGCCGCGACGGCAGGTGCCGTGCTGGTGGCGTGCATGGTGATATTTCTCTCGTTGTGTTTCGGCAGCGTGGATATTTCCGCATTGCGAATCCCCGGGATACTGTTGCGCGGCGGCGACGATACCGCGGCGCGGGTGGTACTGGAATTGCGCCTGCCCAGGGGACTGGCGGCATTCACCGTGGGCGGCATGCTGGCCCTCGCCGGTGCGCTGATGCAGGTGTTGTTGCGCAACCCGCTGGCGGAGCCCTATGTGCTGGGCGTGTCGGGCGGCGCCTCGGTGTTCGCGTTGCTGGCCATGACCGCCGGCCTGGCCGGGGCCGCAATTCAAGGCAGCGCGCTGTTTGGCGCACTGTTGTCCATCATGCTGGTATTTGCGCTCGCGCGCAGCGGCGGCGAGTGGAATCCGTTGCGCGTGTTGTTGACCGGCGTGGTGGTGGCCGCCGGATGGGGGGCAATGATCGCGCTATTGCTGATCGTCAGTCCGGCAGCGCAGGTCCAGGGCATGCTGTTCTGGCTCATGGGCGACCTGTCCGCGGCGCGGCAGGTATCCGGCGCGGCGCTGGTGCTGGTGGCCGCCCTGGCGATTGCCATGTTGTTCGCGCGCTCGTTGAACTTGCTCGCCCATGGCGACCAATCGGCGGCGGCGCTGGGCGTGAATGTCGTGCGCCTGCGTTATGGCATCTATTTTCTCGCCTCCAGCCTGACCGCAGTGTCGGTCACGCTGGCGGGAGGCATTGGCTTTGTCGGTTTGGTTGTGCCGCACCTGGTGCGATTGAAGCTGGGCGGCGATCACCGTGTGGTGTTGCCGGTGGTCGTGCTGGCGGGAGGCAGCCTGCTGGTGGCGGCAGATACGCTGGCACGCACGTTGTTTGCGCCCCAGCAATTGCCGGTGGGTGTGCTGACAGCCATGCTTGGTGTGCCGCTCTTCCTGTTCCTGTTGCGCAGCGCCGCGGTGCGGCAGAATCCATGACCCTGCTCACCACCCAGGGCCTTTCCGTACACATTGCGGGCCGGCCTATTTGCCGTTCTCTCGATCTGGCGCTTGCCCCGGGCGAGGTCTGGGCGGTCCTGGGGCGAAACGGCGCCGGCAAGACCACGCTGCTGCATACACTGGCCGGGCTGCGTCCCGCACAGGCGGGCAGCGTGCAACTTGACGGCCGCGACCTGAAAGAATGGGACGGCATGGCGCTCGCCCGGCGGCGCGGAGTCATGTTTCAGGACAGCAATGACACCTTTCCGGCGACAGTGCTGGAAACCGTGCTCACCGGCCGCCATCCGCATATTTCCTTCTGGGCGCTGGAAAGCGCCGAGGATCGGGCGCTGGCCGAGGCAGCGCTGGCGGAAGTGGAGTTGGCAGCGGATGCGGATCGATTGGTGAACACGCTGTCCGGCGGGGAACGGCGCCGCGTGGCCATCGCCACGTTGCTGGTGCAGTCACCGCTGGCGTGGTTGCTGGACGAGCCCAGCAATCACCTGGATCTGCGCCACCAGGTGGAATTGCTGTCGTTGCTGGTGCGGCGGGCCCGGCAGAACAGCGGGCTGGTCCTGATGTCGTTGCACGATGTGAACCTGGCGCTGCGCTTCTGCACCCATGCGCTGCTGATGGTGGACGCGGAGACGGTTCTGTCCGGCCCGATTGCCGAAGTGATTGATGGGGAGAACTTGCGGCGACTTTACGGGCATGCGGTGGTGAAGCTTCGGAACGAGTCAGGACATGAGGCGTGGTTGCCGGCCTAGTGAAAAGTTAAGGATTGACGAATTAATCGGATTTTCCTTTTTACTTTCCACTAATCAACCTGCACATACTTTCCGCTCCATCCAGCACCCTCAACGTATGCCGCTGGATCACCGATGGAGGAATGAATCGCAACCGTTCCTGTTGCACTGCGCGCAGTTGCGGCCACTGGCGCCAGACTTCCAGCCATTGGGGGCGCGATTCGTCATGGCCGCTGGCAACAATGAGGTCCGGGTCCGCGGCGAGCACTGATTCCACGTCCACCTGTCCGGCCAGCCCCGGCAGTCCGGCAAAGACATTGTGGCCGCCGCACATTTCGATGATCTGGCTGATCAAGTGCCGGCCACCCACGGTAAAGATCGGCTGCCCCCAGATCTGGTAGAAGACACGCACCGGATCCCGGACCGGTTCGCGACGGGACAATTCCGAGACCCGGGCCGCAAACGCGTCGGCGACGACGCGGGCCTCCTCCGGCCGGCCGGTGAGTTGACCAAGGGCGCGCACGGTGGATTCGATCTGTGCCAATGAGCGTGGCTCGGAGACAAATACGGGGAGTTGCAACTCCTGCAGGCGCGTGGCAAGGGTGCTGCCATTGCTGCTCTGCCAGGCCAATACCAGGTCCGGTTGCAACGCGACCACCTGTTCCATGTCAATGCTGGCGTTGTCACCCACGCGCGGGATGCCCAATGCGGCTGCAGGGAAATCAGCACTTTGCACCGTGCCAACGATGAGGGCGCCGGCCCCGATCGAGAACATCAACTCGGTAAGGTGCGGGGCGAGACTGATGATTCTGGTTGCGGGCTTCGACAAGGAGACGCGGGTGCCGGTATCATCGGTGACGGTGATCCTCGCGGCGAAGACTGCGGCCGGTGCGCAGATGAGCAGAATAATGATTGCAAGTTCCAGCATGCGCCGGTAATGCCCCAGTTTGTCATCCCGAGGAACGTAGCGACGAGGGATCTTGAGGTTGGGGAAAGACAAGATTCCTCGGTCGCCTTGCTCTCTCGGAATGACAAATTCAATCGGGCGCACGACGGGCCGGACCTGAGCGGTAGTGAACAGTCAATTTCAGGGATTAGGGAGTTCCGGGTCGGTCTGCGGCTGCGCCTGAGGTTCGGGAGACGCAGTCTCCGCCCCGCCCGTGGAATCTTCGTTGTCCGCGCCTGCGTCGGGCTCTTTTGTGTCTGTATCCTGCGGCTTTTTCCGAACATTGTCATCGCCGACGAATGGCAGGGCGTTGAACATGCGGCTGAACACGCCGGGTTTGTTCCGTTCCAGCGGTACCTCCACGGATTCGGAGCGCGTCTCCAGCAGGTCCGCAGGTTTACGCTCGCCCGGGACCAGGTCACCATCCATGTGGGTCAATTTGTCGTCCTTGAAATACAGCGTCACGTGCCGCTGTTGGCGGGTCCTGCCACGTTTGGAAATCGTGAACAGGTAATCCCAGCGGTCGGCATGGAAAGGGTCCGCTATGGCCGGCGTGCCCATGATGAAGCGGACCTGGTTGCGGTCCATGCCGGGACGCAGCTTGTCGATCATCTCCTGTTCTATAACATTGCCCTGTTGCACATCCACCCGATAGACCCCGGGAAGCTTGCGGTCGCCCTCGGAGCTGCAGCCGGAAAACGCGAGCAGCACCAGGCACAGGGCCGGGGCAAGCAGGGTGTAGTTGCACGTTCGGGAGGGAAGCATCATGTCCATGAAAGACTCGACTTTACGAGCGTAAAGTATACTGTAATTTGACGGTGGCCGGACCGGTCGCGGGAACAGCAGCATGAACGAAGCACAGGACTTGAAAAAGGCGGGGCTCAAGGCCACGGGGCCGCGAATGCGCATCCTCGAAATCCTCGAACATTCCCATTTGAAACACATGAGCGCCGAGGACGTATACAAGGCGCTGCTGGACGTGGGGGAGGATGCCGGGCTCGCCACCGTGTACCGGGTGCTGACGCAGTTCGAGGCCGCGGGACTGGTGGTGCGGCACAATTTTGATTCCGGCCATTCCGTATTCGAGCTAAACCGCGGTTCACACCATGACCACATGGTTTGCCTGAAGACCGGCCGGGTCATCGAATTCGAAAACGACGAGATTGAGGCGCTGCAGAGACGTATTGCCGCCGAGCATGGCTATGAGCTTGAGGATCACAGCCTGGTTCTTTACGTCAGGCCCAAGGATAGTCAGAAGTAAAAAGTTGAGGAATCGCTGTTTTATATCGTAAGCGTCATTCCCGCGAAAGAACGTCACCCCCGCGAAAACGGGGGCGACGTTTTTTCGCGGGAATGCCGAATTAATCAGAGTTTCCTTAAAGGTGAAAAGTAAACAAGGAGGCATTTACATTTAACTTTTTACTTTCCACTATTAGCTTGTCCCTCCAACATCTCCCTGGCATGCGCCCTGGTCTGCTCTGAAATCTTGAGCCCACCCAGCATCCGGGCAATTTCTTCGACACGTCCCTTCTTGTCCAACAGCCGCACCTCGGTCCGGGTATTGCGGCGCGCGGTCGATTTCTCCACCTGGAAATGATGTTCCCCCTGGCAGGCCACCTGCGGCAGGTGCGTGACGCACAGCACCTGGCGGCCGCGGGCCAGCTTGCGCAACAGCCGGCCGACGAGCTCCGCAACGGCGCCGCCGATCCCGGCATCCACTTCGTCGAAGATCAACGTGGCAATACCGCGCTCACCACTGCCGCTGACCTGAATCCCCAGGCTGATGCGTGACAACTCACCGCCGGATGCCACCTTGTTCAGGGGCCGCGGCGGCTGCCCCGGATTGGCGCTCACCAGGAATTGCACTTCATCGCCGCCCCGGGGCGCAGGCGCGCCCTCGGGGTCATTGGTCACTTCGATGCGAAATTCCGCCCCCGGCATCCCCAGTTCCCGGATCTGTTTTTGCACCTTGC
>CAYMXG010000041.1:0-12202 GCA_964394115.1 uncultured Enterobacteriaceae bacterium
TGACCTCGATGACGAACACGCGCGTTGAGGTCCTGGCCATGGAGCGGACATCAAAGGAGGCCTCGCGCGTGGACACCGCGACGTACTTGGCCACGGATCCGAAACCCGGGCAGTTGTCGGTGATGGGCAGGTCGTTATCCACGGTCTTGGGGATATGGATGGACTGGATCGGGTACCCGAGTTTTTCCGACAACTGCGACACCTTGTGACAGGTATCGGCGGAATCGCCGCCGCCGTTGTAGAGGAAGCAGCCGATGTCATGGGCACGAAATACTTCCACCAGCCGCTCGTATTCGGCCCGGTTCTGATCCAGTCCCTTGAGCTTGTAGCGGCAGGACCCGAAGGCCCCGGAGGGGGTGTGCCGCAGGGCGGCAATGGCGGCATCGGTCTCCGTGCCGGTGTCGATCAGATCCTCTGCCAATGCGCCAAGGATGCCGTTTCGGCCGGCATATACCTTGCCAATTCGATCCCGGTGCCGGCGCGCGGTCTCGATCACACCGCAGGCACTGGCATTGATGACGGCGGTGACGCCGCCGGACTGGGCATAGAACACGTTCTTCAAGGTGGCCATGGTGTAAACCTCAGCTTTCCTGTTCCAGCGAAGTCCGGGCTGTTCGCCCCGGTTCTGGCGCTGAACCGGCGCGTTCGCATGCACAATTGCGCCATAATTGTTGTGCTAGACTGCAGACCAAATCCGCGGAACTGCAAGGCCCCGCCGGCACTCCAAGATTGTTGGACGCCAATTACCAGCCTGCACCATGAAACCCATTCAATTGCTGCTGTTTCTCGCCGGACTCTCCGCTGCGCCCGTGTTCGCGGAGACCACGACGCTCGACCTGCCCAGCATCGGCGACTCCACCGGCAGCATCTTCTCGCCGGAATACGAGCGCCGCCTCGGGCAGGCGTTTCTGAACCACGTCCGCAAGCAGGCCGATATCATAGAGGATCCCGAGATCGAGACCTATGTGCACTCGATCGGCTACCGGCTCGTGGCCAACAGCGACAACAACACGCAGGCGTTCACATTCTTTGTCATCAACGACCCGATGATCAACGCCTTTGCGGCGCCTGGCGGCATCGTCGGCCTCAACGCCGGAACCATCATCAATTCCAGCGACGAAAGCGAACTGGCGGGCGTGGTGGCGCACGAAATCGCCCACGTCACGCAAAAGCACATGGCGCGCTCGGCCGAGATGCAATCCAAGCTGTCGCTGCCGATGATGGCGGCGTTGCTGGGTGCGATCCTGATTGCAACGCAGAACCCGGACGCCGGCATGGCCGCCATCACCGCCGTGCAGGGCGGCGCGATGCAGGCCCAGATCAATTTCACCCGGCACAACGAGGAAGAGGCCGATCGCGTCGGCCTGCAACTGCTGGAGCGGGCGAATTTCGATCCCTTGGGCATGCCGGGATTCTTTGAGAAATTGCAGAAGAACAGCCGTTACTTCGCCCAGGCACCGGAGTTCCTGCGTTCCCACCCGCTCACCACCAACCGCATCGCGGATTCCCAGGCACGCGCCGCCGCCATCCCACGCAAGGATCGCTACGAAGTGAGCGCCTCTTATCCGCTCATTCGCGCAAAGTTGATTGCCAACGGCTTTCGAAATCCGAAGGACGCCGTGAATCATTTCCGCAAGGAATTGGACCGGGTCGAACACGTGGATCCGGACGGCGTATTGCGTTACGGGCTGGCGCTGGCGTTGCTGGAAGACAAACAGTTTGTGGGCGCCCGGGATCTGCTGGCCGGATTGCTGGCGCAACAGGCGGAGAATGCCTCGTTTCTGCTCGCCGCAGCGGAGGTCGAGGCGCGCCAGAATCATTTCCCGGAAGCCATCAGGATTTATGAGCGCACGGCCATGCTTTATCCGGACTACCGGCCGTTGGTGCTGAACTTCAGCCGTACGCTGCTGCAGGCGGGTAATCCGGTCCGTGCCCGGGACCTGTTGAAGAAGTACGGTAAATACGCCGAGCCCGATCTTACCTATTACGATTACCTGACCCGCGCGGAGGCCGAATCCGGCAACCCGGTGGAGGCCGGGATGGCCAACGCGGAATATTATTTCCTGTCCGGGGAAACGCGCGTGGCCATCGAACGGCTGCGCTACATCATCACCCAGGAGAAGCCGGCGCCGGATTATTACCAGATGGAAAGGATCCGGGCGCGCCTGGCATATTTCGAGCAGGAGCTGCAGATCGAAATCGATCTGAAGCTGACGGAGCGGTAACCATGCAGCGCCGCGCGCTGCTGGGAGTCATGGCGGCGGTCACGCTGCTGCTGCGCCCGTTGGCGGCGCTGGCACAATGGCACCAGGAGGCATTTTCCGCAGAGCAACTGGCCGGGGCATTGCGCGCCCTGTTTGGAAATCGCGTACCGGAATCCTCCACCGCCATCACCCTGGACGTGGAACCCAGGATCGAGAATGGCGCCGTGGTTCCAGTGCAAATCAGCGCCGCCGTGGACGCTGTCACCAGCATAAGTATTTTCGCGGAGAAGAATCCAAATCCGCTGCTCGCCCGCTTCCATCTGTCGGCCCGTTGCCGCCCGGTGGTGGCCACGCGGGTCAAGGTCGGGGCACCTTCAGACCTAGTGGTTGTGGTGGAGACCCCGGACCAGTTGCTGAGCACGCGCCGTTTTGTGGAAGTGGTTGAAGGCGGCTGCAACTGAACATGGGTGACTCCATCCGCATACGCACCGAGCACCATGCCGGCTGGACCACGGTGCGCAGCATCTTCCGTCATCCCATGGAGACGGGGTTCCGGGTGGACCCGGAGACTGGACGCGTGATCCCGGCCCATTACATCACCGAGGTCCTCTGCCGTCACGGCGATGACATCGTGTTGCGCTGCGAATGGAGCCGGGCGGTGTCAAGGAACCCTTATCTGTCATTTGAATTTTCCGACGCCCGGCCCGGCGACTCCATCACACTGGCCTGGACCGACAATCGCGGCGCATCCGATTCCGCCACGGTCACCATCACCTGATCTCCTGCCGCACCGCCTTGCGTAAATAGTGGACTTGCCAACGCCGTCATTCCGGTCGAGCCTGCGCAGCAGGCGCGAGCGACCCACAGGACGTGGGAAATGCCGCGAGACGCCTACATGGATGTAGGCGGTAGAGCGACGCAGGAGCCAAAGCCGAGGACAGGATGTCCGAAGCGGCCGGAATCCACCGGCTCTACCTACGTTTCAAGAGACTCTGGATCCCGGATAACGCTGGAGCCTGTCCCGGCGAAAGCCGGGGGCGTTTCCGGGATGACGGCAAAACAGTTCACCCATTCCACAAGGCGCAATGCGTAGAATATTTCGGGACAGTTATTTGGCAACTCATCCGCGCCATTCCAACCGGGGCATTACATGCATCGCTGGTGGCATTTTCCGGCCTTGATCGTGGTGACGCTGCTGGGTGGAGCCCTGCTGGCGTGGCCGTTGCACGCTGTTCTGGATTTGGTGATGACTCCCAACTTTCAGAAGCTGCTGACCTTCGGCACGCTTGGCATCGGCATGGCGCTGGCATTGTTTTATGTGCGCCGCACCGGTCCGTTGACGCCAGCCGTGCTCGGGTTACGCTGGCAGGATCGCTTTACCCTTGATCCCGTGGCGGGTTTTTTCTCCGGCCTGCTCATCCTGGCCGTGCTGGAAGGCAGCCTGTTGCTGCTCGATGTGCATGAAGTCCAGCGCAATCGCGAATATGTGCGCATGACCGTGCTCACGATCACAGTCCAGGCGCTGGTACTGGGAACCGTCGTGGCGCTGGTGGAAGAATTGTTGTTTCGCGGTGCGCTGCTGACGGCACTGCAGCGGGGTTACGGCAGGATGACGGCCATGGTCCTGAGCAGCGCCGTCTACGCGGCAGCCCATTTTCTGAAGTATCCGGACCCGCTCCCGGGGGCGGAATTGCACTGGTACAGCGGAGTACAGATGTTTCCGACGGCGTTGCGCTGGTTCGCAAGCCCCGGCACGCCGGAGGCCCTGCTCAGCCTGTTCGTGTTTGGTATGCTGCTCGCGCTGGTGCGACTGCGTCGTGACAGCCTGTGGCCCTGCATCGGCATGCATGCGGGGCTGGTCACCGGATACAAGATTGCCGGCTATTGCACCGAACGGGTGCCGGGCTCGGAATACGCGTACCTGCTCAGCAGCAACAGCCCGGTGTTGGGCTGGTTGGCGGTAATATGGCTGGGGCTGGCGTTTATCATTTGCCACCGGTTTTGCCCGGTCGGCAGCCACGAACTGCAGGGGAAATAGGGGATGAACAACCGAAACGCGTCGTTTCGCTGCTGCCGGGCCGGTCTGGCCCTGGTTGCATTGTTGGCGGCGGCCGGGTGCGGTCGCAGCGGCAGTGCGGATTATTTTCCGTTGGGCGGCAAACAGATATGGGATTACGAAATCCGCCGCTCGATAAAAGGCGAGCAGCATACACAGCGCCTGCTGCTCACCAGCCTGCCGGCGGCGAACATCGACGGCACGGAATATTTTCCGCAACTGCGGCTGGATGGGCGCGTGGATGTATTCAGCCGCACCAAGAACGGCATTGAGCGCGTCAACTTCGCTCATTCCCCGGCTCTGCCGGTTCTGCCAGCGGAGTTGAAACCCAGGGCAGCCTGGACGGCACCGGGACAAATCCTGTTTCTGGAGATTACCGGCGCGTTCCATGCCACATTCCAGGAACGCAAGAAACTCACCATAGATCTGGACTATGTCGTCGAGGCGATGGACGACACCGTTGAGGTGGCAGGCGGGCACTTCACTGACTGCATGCGGGTAAAATCCACCGGCTCCATGTTCGCCGGCGCCACCCTGAAGGAATTTCTCGGCATCAGCTTCATTCAGATCGAACAGACCGAGTGGTATGCCCCGGGCGTCGGACTGGTAAAGCGTGTGCGCAAGGAGTCCACGACCCCGGCGGACTGGAACAACAATTTCGAGCAGGAGTTGATGGCGCTCAATTGACCTGCGGGTCAGCGCCGGACCGAAAGCCGCAGTACTCGTGCGACCATGACGCCGGGCCATCCGGAACTGATGATGAGTGACGACCGTCCCGAACTGAGAAAGAAGCGCCTTGGACGCCGCGTTGGCCGCTGGTTGCTGAAACGACTGGCCGATTTCCAGTCGCGCAGGAGCCTGGTCGGAAACCAGCCGGTGCTGGACACCGCCGCATTTCCATTCATCGCCCCGTTCGAACGTGAATGGCCTGTCATTCGCGCCGAGCTTGACAGCGTGCTGGCTGAACGCGATCGGTTGCCGTCCTTTCACGAGATTTCCCCCGACCAGTACCGGATCTCGCATGGCGACCGCTGGAAGGTGTTCATACTCTACGGGTTCGGGGAGCCCAGCCGCAAAAACTGCGCCCGCTGCCCGGATACGACGCGCCTGCTCCAGACTGTACCCGGACTCCAGTCAGCCTGGTTTTCCATCCTTGCACCGCAATATCACATCCCGCGTCATCGCGGCGTGACCAAGGGCGTGCTGCGTGTGCATCTTGGACTGAGAGTTCCGGTCCAGCGACAGGACTGCACCATGGAGGTGGACAAGACCCGCGTTGCCTGGGAGGAGGGAAAGTGTTTCGTGTTTGACGATTTTTACGAGCACGAGGTCTGGAACAATACCGACGAGGAACGCGCCATCCTGCTGTTCGACTTCGTGCGCCCGATGACGCTGCCCGGGCGCCTGGTAAACAGGTTCCTGCTCTGGGGCGTCAAGCAATCCGCGTACTTCAAGGATGCGCGCCGCAACATGGACAATTGGGATCAGCGATTTGACGCCGCCGTGCAGCGCGCGGAAGGCATTCTCGACGAACCCGCGGCGCCGCTGTGAGATCCGCTGATCCCGGCTTGCGGCGATGGCCGTGACGCTTGTCACCGGGGCATCCTCCGGTATCGGACGCAGTCTCGCGCGCCGGCTCGCCACACAGGGGGAATTCATTATCGTACTGGCCCGGCGCATGGACCTGCTGGAATCACTGGTTGCCGAGATTCATGCCGGCGGCGGCCGGGCGCTGGCTTTGCAGTGCGATGTGACTGACCGTGATCAGGTGTTGAGCGCCTGCGCGGAAGCGACGCGGTCCGCCGGACCCATCGATCGCCTCGTGGCCAATGCCGGCGGCGGCGAGCGCATGCCGGTGGACAAATTCAACGCTGGTGGCGTGGCGCAAATGTTCGCCGTCAACGTCACCGGCACTGCCAACTGCATCGAGGCGGTACTGCCATCAATGCTGGTCCGTGGGCAGGGACATATTGTCATCATGGGCAGCCTAGCGGCCTGGCGCGGAATCCCCGGCGCAGCGGGTTACAGCGCGGCGAAGGCCGCCCTCGGAACGCTGGCCGAAGGACTCCGGGTGGACCTGCGCCCGCGCGGTGTCGACGTGACGTTACTGCTGCCCGGTTTCGTCGCCACGCGGGAACGGAAAAGGCGCCGCCCGTTCGAGGTGCCCCTGGAAGCCGCAACGGAGCGGATGACCACGGCGATCCTGGCCCGCAAACGCGTTTGCGCATTCCCGTTTCCCCTGGTCGCTCTGGCCACACTCCTGCGCTGGGCGCCGGACTGGCTTTACGAGCGCCTCGCCCCGCGCTTTGCCGGCAAGTGACGGCAGGCGGGTTTGCCGCCTGCGGTTCCCGGAAGTACCATGCGTTCCCAATCGCGGCCTGGGTCCAGGCACGAATTCAAGCAAACTGAGGAGAAGTGCATCATGAGAAGTCAACGGGCCGGATTCCTGGCAGGAATGGCGCTGGTGGCAGCGGTGTTTGCTGTTGCGGGCACCCCGGTGGCATTTGCCGCCGACGCGCAACTGGATGCCGAGGCAAAGGCAGGATTGGAGAGCCTGTACCAGACCTCGCCCACTGCAAAATCCCTGGGCGAAACGGCGAAGGCCATCCTGGTGTTCCCCAAGATCCTCAAGGCCGGATTCATTGTCGGCGCAATGGCCGGCGACGGCGCGATGCTTAGCGGCGGCGCCACCGACGGTTACTACAATATTGCCGCCGCTTCCTACGGTTTGCAGGCGGGCGCCCAGTCCTTCGGTTACGCCATGTTCCTGATGACCGACAGCGCGGTGGAATACCTGCGCACCACGAGCGGGTTTGAACTCGGCGTCGGCCCCAGCATCGTGGTAGTGGACGAGGGCATGGCGAAGACCATGAGCACGAGCACACTGCAGAGCGACATTTATGCATTTACATTCGGGCAGAGCGGCCTGATGGCAGGTCTCGGCCTGCAGGGAACGAAGATCACGAAGCTCAAGAAGTAGGGCTGCGCACCACGCAATACCATGAGCGTACTGACTCCGCGAAACAGGATCGAGGACACCGCCAGGCTGCGGGAGCACTTTGGCGCGCCGGTGCAAATCGCGGTGGAGTTGATGAAGCCGCGACTCGACGAGCAGCACAAGCGCTTCATTCGCAATTCCCCGTTCATCTGCATTGCCGCCGCCAGCCGCGAAGGACAGCCCGCGCTTTCCCCCCGTGGCGACGCGCCCGGTTTCGTCAGGATCATCGATGACAACACGCTGGTGATACCGGACCGCCCGGGCAACAACAAGCTGATGACCTACGAGAAACTGGTGCAGAATCCGAAGGTCGCGCTGCTGTTCTTCGTGCCGGGCGTGAACGAGACGCTGCGCGTCGAGGGTGAGGCAAAGCTGGTGCTGGATGCGGACATCCTGGCCCTCGGCAAGGTCGGCGCAAAACTTCCGCCTGCTGCCATGGTCATCACCGTGCAGCGCGTCTTCGTGCACTGCGGCAAGGCGCTGATCCGCTCCGACCTGTGGAATCCCGCGAAACACGCCGTCCCGGGCGCGGTGCCGACACTGGCCGAGATGGGCCGCGACCAGAGTATTACGCCCATCACGCTGGAGGAAGCACAGCGCCAGGTGGACTTTCTCTACAAGGAAACCTTGTATTGAGCAGAGGATGCGCCGGGTCGCCGGCGCCTACGCGGGCGACGCCTCGATCAGTTGCAACTCACCCGATGTCCCGACGGTACGCGTGTAAGCGAAGCCGGTGGCCGTGAACATTTCCTTCAATTGATCCCGGGTGCGCAGGCCGCCTCCCAGCAACACCAGCATCAACACATCGAACGACGCCCCGTACAGCGACGCCGGGTCCGGATCGGCGACCAGCAGGCGGCCCCTGGGCGCAATGACCGAGCGGATGTTAACCAGCAACCTGCGCGCCTGTTTTTCGGAGCAATGGCTCAGGACCCGTTTCAACAGGTACAGATCCCCGCCCGCGGGGACGCCCTGCAGGAAATCCCCGCCGATAACCCGGCAGCGTCCCCCGGCCACGTGGTGCCGCAGGATCTCACCGGCGCCTGCGACCACACCGGGCACATCCTGCAGCACACCGTGCATGCGCGGGTAATCATCAAGCAACGCGGCCAGCAAATGGCCCTGCCCTCCGCCCACGTCCACAACGGAACGGTACCTGGAAAAATCACAGGACTCGCCCATGGCGACAATGTCCTGTTCCGAGATCTCCTGCATCGCGCCGTTGAAGATCGCGCCTTCCGCGGGCAGGTGCTGCAGCGCCTGGTAAAAGGCTTCGCCATGCAACGCCATGTACTGGCTTTCCGCCTTGCCGAGACTGTGCTGCAACCGCCCCACCACGTGCAATACCGTTTCGAGGTTGGTGAGGCGCGCGTAATTGCGCAATGAACTCGGGACCTGCGCCTGCAATTGCCTGCCGAGGGCGGTGCAGGCGAATTTCCCGGTCCGGCCGCGCGCCATCACCCCCATCTGCACCAGCAATCGCAGCATGCGTTCCAGTGCCGCGGGATCAGTGCGCGTGGCCTTTGCCAGTTCCGGCAATCCCTTTGCACCGTCACGCAACAGATCCGGTATGCCCAGTTCCGCGGCCACGCCGATGGCCTGCCCCTGGATGGCGCCGAAGATCATGCCGCGCAATTGTTGCGCCGGGTCCTGAGCCGATTTATGTGCACTGCGTCGCGCGGGTTCGGACTTTGCGCCCGAGGCTTTGCGCTTTTTCACCATGCCTTCCTCCTGGATCCGCCGGATTGAATAGTGGTGGGCCGTGCAGGATTTGAACCTGCGACCAACTGGTTAAAAGGCGCAGGGGCGATTTAGCACCCCTTTACAATCAACATCCTGCAACGCTCGCAAGAATTCAAGAGTGTGTCATTAAGAATGAAATAAACATGATTGCTTGTTCGAGAGCTACGGTTTAGCTACGCGCGTTAGGAGTCCGGGACTTGTGCTTGTTCGCCGCTAGGTCCTCGAAGAACATTGTTTCTCTTCTCAAATCCCTTACTTATGTATGCAGAAAGTTCCTGAAGAAATGAATCCGCTTTACTGCTGTCCTTTCCCTCTCTGACCCACAACCTTGAAATGAGCGTGTTCAGGTACCAATGCGCCGCGTGGTAGTAGAGATCGAAACTCTCGGCATTTGTCGCAACTTGATCGCCAATGTTCTGCGATGACCACGGACAGGACTCTAGATAGCGCTTATCTACGCGCCCTCTTTTGTGGACAACGACATTTCTTACCTGACTCAACTCAAGTAGAAGTTTCCGTATCACTTCATCGACTGCTCCGGCCATTCCAATTGGATCGAGAATATCCTCAAAACGGCCAACACCAACCTTTAGAGAAGCGTTCAATTCGCGTCGCAACGTCTCAGCGAGATATTCAGCTTGTTCCACAGGTGATGCGGAGCGAAATGAAATTAGTGGTCCTTTGAGACGCGCGAGAAGCTTATTATCTTTGCAAGACTCTGGGTTTTGGAGCGCTGCGGCAACGACGTCGTCGATACAGGCCGCTAGTGTTCCCCATAAGCGGACTACTGCTAGGTCGTACAGGTACGGAATACCTTGAGCACTTTGCTCAGTTGCAAACTTCTCTTCTGCCTCGATAAGTTCCATTTGGCGGGCAGTGGGAGGAGCGCTCGCCTCTCCGAGAGTCTCCAGAATTCGATTATGGAGGTCAATTTGGTCCTTGCGTTTCGTGGCTTGCAACAATGCCGGTGCGGCGATTCGGACGAATATCTCTAGATCGTGCAATTCGTCTCTGGCAGATTTAATTATCTCTCGCATTAAAAGGTGTCAGGTTTATTTTCGCAGGAGAAACAAAGGCAATTATTCGTTTTTCACGCGGCCTTGCGGCGTTTAATCGCCTGATCGAGGTCATAAGTTGCCTGCAGGTTCATCCACAACTTCGCCGAAGTTCCGAGCGCCTTGGCCAGGTCCAGCGCTGCATCGGCCGTGATGCCGCGCTTGCCCTTGATTAGTTCGTTGAGCCGGGCGCGCGTCCAGCCCAGCTTTTCGGCAAACGCAAGCTGCGTGACTTCCGATGGCCGCAGGAATTCCTCGAGCAGGATCTCGCCGGGATGAAATGGATTCTTGGGTTGCAGCATTCGAATCTTCCTCTCAGTGATAATCCACCACTTCCACCTTTCTGGCGTTCCCGTTTTCCCACCTGAATAACACGCGCCATTGGTCGTTGATGCGGATCGAGTAATAGCCGGCCAGTTTGCCCTTCAAGGCCTCGAGCCTGTTACCCGGTGGCACGCGCAAGTCGGAAAGATCCGCGGCATCGTGCAGGTACAACAGCTTGCGCCGGGCGGCCCGTTTCAATTCAGACGGAAACCGCCGCGCTTCCCTGCTGCCCCGGTCAAGAAACAAATCCTCGGCAAGCCGGTTTCCAAAACTTTCGATCACACGGCCAATGTTATCGAGTTATGATAACCCATGCAATCCAGGCAGGAAGTGACGACCCGGCTACGCGGGTCGGGGCGCCGACTGCCGTGTCAGCGCCAGGTACATGATCGAAGTGGTGGGCCGTGCAGGATTTGAACCTGCGACCAACTGGTTAAAAGCCAGCTGCTCTACCGACTGAGCTAACGGCCCCGAAAATCAGCTACAAGCAACAAGCGCCAAGGTATAAGAAAAAAGAAAGGGCTTCATCCTGGAAGCCTGTACCCTTCAGGCGGAAGGGGCGCGATGATAGCGGAGAACCGCCCCCCGGGGAATGCAGCGCCCTGCCGCGGGCCTTGAATTCGACACCGGTTGTCCCTATTTTTCCCCGCCTGAATCTGGAGAATGACTCCGTGCCCATTTACGAATACCTGTGTGATGCCTGCGGCGAACGCCTCGAGGTGATGCAAAAGATCAGCGAACGCCCGCTGAAGCAATGCCCCGCCTGCAAGGAGAACCAGTTGCGCAAGCTGGTGTCCGCCTCGGCCTTCCGCCTGAAAGGCTCGGGCTGGTATGAGACTGATTTCAAGAAGGGCGGAAAGAAGAACCTCTCCACCGGCGCTGACGAGTCCGGCGCCGAGAAGGGCGACAAGGACAAGGAAAAAGAGAAGAAGCCTGCCAAGGCCGAGGAAAAAGCGGATTCGAAGGAATCCACGGCCGAAACCAAGTCCCCTGCGAAAGAGAAGGAAAAGGACAAAAGTGCGACGAAAACCGACGCGGGGAAAGCCAAGACACCCAACAAGCCAGCCAGCGAGTGAGACCAGGGCGAACCAGGCCGGCCATCCCATGGCCCTCAGTACTTCACCTTGTCATCCCGATCAAGGCCGTTCGCGTTCGCTCAGGGCCGGCTCCGCGACGACGACTACATGAATGTGGGAGGTACGGGTACAGGGATGTACCCGGTAGAGTCGAGCCGGGAGCGGAGACCGAGAGCAACGCGGGGAGCGGTTGCTTAGGGATCTTTGTTGTCTACGCTAAAGATTCCTCCCTTCGGTCGGAATGACAGATTGGCGATCGGAATGAACTGAATCCCCTTCGCGTCGCCAGTGAGGTTGCTTAAAGGCGGCGTCCCTCTCTAATATGCGCGGTCTTTCGCGGGCGGATCCTGGACACTCATCATGCGCAGTCACTATTGCGGACAACTGAACGCCGGCCTGGTGGACCAGGTCGTGGAGTTGTGCGGCTGGGTGCATCGCCGCCGCGACCACGGCGGCGTGATTTTCATCGACCTGCGCGACCGGGAAGGGCTGGCCCAGGTGGTGTTCGATCCGGATCGGCCGGATCCGTTCAAGGTCGCAGACTCCGTGCGCAATGAATTCGTCGTGCGCGTCACCGGCAAGGTGCGGCGGCGCCCCGCCGGCACCGTGAATCCGAACCTGCCCACCGGCGAGGTGGAAGTTCTCGGGCACGACATCGAGATCCTGAATCGCGCCCAGACGCCGCCATTCCAACTCGACGACGAGTTCGTTCACGACGACGTGCGCCTGCGCTATCGCTATGTGGA